>NZ_JBMFKV010000042.1:0-14017 GCF_049971835.1 Pyrobaculum sp. | reverse complement strand
GGTTGCTCTGCGGTGGAGGTGTTGAGGTGGTCGTTTTGGGTTTGGGTAGTAGGGGGGTTGCGTCTTGTGGTGGTTAGGTGGAGAGCTGTGCTGGGTTTGTGAGGTAGTCGGCGAGTCTGACGATGCCGTATATGATGGCGTAGGTTATGGTGCCGAATAGGGGGCCGATGGCTTTGACTGTTGTGGTGTAGAGGTATAGCATGTAGTAGTAGAGCCAGAGGCCGTCTGCGAGTCCGTAGGCGCCTACTATTCCGCCTATTTTCCGGCCTTTGAGGGTGTCGGTGAGGGTTATGCCGAGTACGGTGGTGAAGACTAGGGCTGGGAAGGTGGCTTCGGTGAGGGGGTCTAGGTAGCCTATGTGGGTTTGGGTTAGGTGCCAGGCGAGGGCTATGGCGATGGGGGCGAAGAACATTGCGGTTTTGCCCATGGCGACGGCTATGGGTATTGAGTGTCCGCGGTATTCTATTGAGAGGATCTCTGTGGCGGCCCAGAAGTAGGCGAGGCCTGTGGCGAAGATGAAGAGGTGTGTGAGTGGGTGGACTTGGGCGCCTGCGGTGTCCACCGCGGCGGCGGCGAGGAGGGGGGCGAGGGATAGGTTGAAGGCGAGGCGCCTCCCCACCGCGATCATGGACAGGGGGAGGCCGGCGGCGACTGCGTAGAGGAGGGGGGTGGGGTCTGCCTTGGCTAGGTGGGCTACGGTGATGGCGGCTGTTAGGAGTAGCGAGGCTGTCCAGAGCTGGCGGGTGTCCAGCCAGCTACCTTCCTCGCCTCTCTTGGGTAGGCGTATTAACATGGAGGTGATGGCGGATGGTATTGCGTAGAGGTATGCCTTGATGGGGTGGTTGAGGGGGCCGAAGGGCATTTCGGGGGGTATGCTGATCTTCAGCAGGTAGGAGGCTGTGTAGAAGGTCCAGTACCACACTAGTAGGTACTTCCCCGGCTCCCAGCCCTTTACGAGCCAGTAGGTGGCGGCGGTGGCGGCGGCTGATGTGGCGACGGTTTTGAGCAAGACGTCCCAGAGGGGGTCGGGCGCGAGGCGGTGGGGCCACAGCTGGGTGAGCACGGCGAGGCCTGCGAGGCCCATGGCCACTAGCCTCAGCTCCGCGCCGTACACCACCAGCATTGAGCAACCTGTGTTCCTACTTATAAACCTTATGGTGTCGGCCGCGCCGCGGCTCTTCGGACGTGTTCCGCTACGTCTTCTACATCTCTCTAGACCTGCTCCAGCGATCTATAGCGCGAGAGAGCCCCCTCGGGGTTGAGGCCGCTGTGCTGGAACTGGTGCAGGTCCAGGGCCTTCTCCACGGCCAGCTCCAGCTCCTCGCCGCCTGGGTGCTGGGCCGCCTCTTTCATCCTGGTGGTGGGCGTCACGGCGATTGCCAGGTCTACCTTAGCCACCCGGCGGCCTCGCCCCGCCACGCCACTCTAGCCGGGGTAGAGGCCGGCGGGCCTCTCCCTTTGCTGAGCCGCCGCGGCCGGGGGCCTTCACTCCTGGAGCGCCTTGCCGGCCGCGTTTCTGTACAGGCCGTTTTCAAGAAAGCGGAGGGCTAGCTCAGCCTCGTAGACGGCCTCCCTCAGCCTGTCTTGGCGATGCTTGTCAGGCTGATCCGCGGCTTCGCCGTTGACTCCACGTCTAATCCCTACAATTGTTATGTGGCTGACCGCGTTGGGCGTATAGCTGGCCGAGGCGGTGGTGTTGTGGACTGCGTTCTACATAGAGGCGGCGGGCGCCGGCGAGGTGTTGATTTTGGCTGCGCCCTCCGCTGTGTCGGTGTTCTGGAGGCGCGGGGGGCGTCTTGCGGGGGTGGCTGTGGGGCTTTTCGCCCCCTGCCGCCCGGCGCCGTCTATTTATATGTCTTATTACGTATGTAATTATTATGGCTGTAATAAAACTCTACGGGAGGGAGAGGGAGCTCGCCCTGCTGGGGCGTCTTAAGCCTCCTTTTCTCGCTGTGGTGTATGGCCGGAGGAGGATTGGCAAGACTGCGTTGGTGCTGTCTTTCATCTCGGCGAGGCTCCATCTGTATTTCTTCGTCAACCCGAAGAAGCCCCGGGGGGTGTTGCTGGAGGAGTTTGGGGAGGCGCTGAGGAGGGTTGCGGGGCTCCCGAGCTATGTCCGGTTTGCGGATTGGGAGGAGTTTTTCGACGTGTTGTTCCAGCTTAGGGGGTACGTGGTAGCTTTTGACGAGTTTCAGTGGTTTCTGGAGACGGCGCCGGAGGTGCCCTACATACTGCAGAAGATGTGGGATACGCGGGTGGAGAAGCCTTCGGTTATCCTCACCGGCTCGGTTGTTGGAATGGTGAAGAGGCTTGTGGCGGACGCGGGGTCTCCCCTCTTCGGCAGGGCGGACCTCGTGCTGGAGCGGGGGAGCTGGAGCCCCCCGCAGTGTTCCGGTGGCTGGGGGATATGGGTGTGGTGGGGGAGGAGGCTTTCAAGCTCTTTCTCCTATTCGGCGGGGTGCCCTACTACTACCGCCTTGCTCAGCAGTGGGGGGTTAAGACGGCGGAGGATGCGGTGAGGCTTCTCGTGGCTGGCGAGGGCGGCCCCTTGAGGCACGAGGTGGAGTTCGTCCTCGCCGAGTCTCTAGGCCGGGAGTACCGCACACACCTGGCGATTCTAGACGCCGTAGCAGGAGGCGCCACCAAGCTGGAGCAGATAGCCAGCCGCGCCGGTGTGAAGGCCACGTCTCTCCCGCCCTACCTCAACGACCTGGTTAATCTCCTAGGCGTGTTGGAGCGGCGCAAGAGCAAGAGGGTCTATTACGAGATTAGGGATAGGTTCTACGCCTACTGGCTGAGATCTGTGTATAGACACGGCGACGTGGCGGCGGGGGAGGCCCTGGTGGAGGCCGCCGTTAGGGAGCTGGAGCGTTTCTACCCGTGGGCTTTCGAAGCCGCTGTTAGGCAGATACTGCCCAGGTTCTACCCCGTCAAGAAGGTGTCCAGGGAGGTGGTGCACATCAGAGAGGGGGGTAGGCGCGTCCAGCTGGACGTGGACGCCCTGGGGGTAGACGAGGAGAGGAGGTTCGCGGTGCTTGCCGAGGCTAAGTGGGGCGCCGCGGACCCCCGCGAAATAGTGCCGAAGCTTAGGAAGGCCGCGGAGATGCTCATCCCCCCAGGGTGGACGACGCGGCTGGCCATCTTCGCCAAGTCCTTCACCGCGGAGACGGAAGAGGCAGACCTCATAGATCTCGGGACCATTCTCCAAAACCTCGCCCAGTCCACTCCAAGCGTGTACACTCCTCAAACGTCAAAGCCCCGCGGCGGTTCCGCAGAGCTCGACGCCGCTGGTGGCTCTGAACACGGCGGTGATACGCGACGCAGGGCGAGGCGGCCGGGCTCCGGGGCATAGGAGCTTGGCGCCAGCGTAGGCCCTAGATGCGCCTCGTCTACCCAGGGCGTTTCCAGAGCGTCGCTGAGGCGTGGCGGGCATTCCTGTGGCTTCTGTGGTGTGTTCCAGTGTGTTCCGCAAAAGTTTTATTTTTTGTGGATTGTGTTCCACATGATTGAGGTTTTGAGTAGGGAGTACATAGAGTCTCTTCGCTATGTGAAGGAGATCCCCAGGTTTTTCAGCTTGCCCGCTGTGGGGCGCGACATCGTGGCCGTCGTGGGGCCGAGGCGCGTGGGGAAGACGCACGTCTTGTTGAAGACCGCGGCCTCGCTTCTCGAGCGGGGTGAGCAGGCGCTGTACATCTCTTTTGAACACCTCTGGACGGCGTCTCTCGACGAGAGGAGGCTGGCGGAGGAGGTAAGGCGGGTGTACCCAGCGGGCGAGGTGCACCTATTTCTCGACGAGGTGCAGTCGTGGCCCCACTGGGATTTTAGACTTAGGTGGCTACACGACGTGAAGGACTTCAAGATCTACGTCTCGGGCTCCACCTCTGAGCTCTCCGCCGAGAGGGTGCCCTCGAGGCTTAGGGGTAGGTACATCTCCCGCCTCCTCCTCCCTCTGTCGTTCTGCGAGGTGGCCTCCGCGGCGAGGCCCGAGACGTTTAGAGAGGTGGGGGCGGCGAGGAGGCTTTTTGAGGAGTACGTCAAGTGGGGCGGCTTCCCGGAGGTGTGGCTCTCTAAGTCGCTGGACAAGGTGAGGGCTCTCGTCGACACGGTCTTCTACCGCGACGTGGTGGAGAGGCGGAGGGTGAGGGACGTGGAGGGGCTTGAGGCCTTGTTCAAAACTGTTTTAGAAAACTACGCAAACCCCGTCACGTGGCGCTCCCTCTCGCGATCGCTGGGGCTTGACGTGAAAACCACCGCGGCATACATCAGATACCTCTCCGAATGCTACTTTGTCCACGTAGTGGAGCGGTATGGGCCCGCCCGGCGGAGGGCGAGGGCACCCCGGAAGCTGTACCTTGTGGACACCTCCTTCACTTACCTATCCAAGGCGGGGCTGGACATGGGCCGGAGGCTGGAGAATGTGGTTTATATCGAGCTTCTTAGGAAAGCCGCCGCCAGAGGCGGCAAAATCTACTACGTAGACGTCAACGGCGTAGAGGTGGACTTCGCCTACGTAGAGGGGGACGCGGTAGAGCTCTACGAGGTGGCGTACGAGCCAGACGAGAGGCATGCCGAGAAGCTGAGGAAGGCGGCGAAGAGGCTGGGGGCGAGCCGCAGTGTGTTAATAAGCTGGGATTCGGAGGACTACGGCGCGGTCCCCGCCTGGAGGTGGCTACTGGCGAACTGCCCCGCCGCCGGCCCGCCCCAGGGCGGCTTTCGTAATTTCTAACAGCTCTCTGTAGCGCCTCAAGAGGCCCTCCACGTCTCTCGTCTTGCGGAAGTACTCCTTGTCTAGGTGCTCCCCTCTGCAGAGGACTCTAAAGGTGTCGCCGGAGATCTCGTCGACTAGGACGAGGCCCCGGGGGGTTCTGCCGAATTCAAATTTGACGTCTAGGAGGTCGCACCCAGCGGCGCCGTACAGCTCCCTAAGCGCCTCCGCGGCCCTTAGAGACGCCGCCTCCACCCGGGCCAGCTCCTCCCAAGTCAAGAGGCCCGCCTCCACAGCGTCTTGGGGGTATATAAGCGGGTCGTGAAGCGCGTCGTCTTTTAGATGAAACTCCACAAGCGGCTTCGACAGGGGCTGGAGGGGCTTGAGCCTAGGCATCCTCTTGAGCTGGCTTCCATACGCCTTGAAGCGCACCACCACCTCCACCGGCGCCACCTCGGCGGGCACCGCCACGAGGACGTTAGGCGGCTTGTACTCCACGAAGTGGGTAGCGACGCCGCGGGCGGCGAGGTGCGCGAAGAGGACCGCCGACAGCTCAGCCGCCAGCGCCCCCTTCCCCGGGGCCGCCGCCCTCACCGCCCCGTCGCCGGCTGTAACCTCGTCCTTAAACTCTAGGTGGTAGAGGCCGCCCACCCTCCAAACCCGCTTGCTCTTCCCCTCGTACACAAGCTCCACGCCCTCCTAAACTCCTGTCTTTTTAACTTTTTACTTAAAGAAGGGCCGCAATTCCCGCGGGCTCCGCGTCAGATTTTACAACATATATTTAAACTACCACTTGCGGAGGGTTATGGACAGGGTGTTGGTTGTTGGCGACGGGGCGAGGGAGCACGCCATCGCCTGGGCTCTTTCCAGAAGCGGCGTGAGGATCTATGCGGCTATGGGGCACGTCAACCCCGGGATCGCCCTGCTGGCGAAGAGGAGCGGCGGCTTCTACAGACTGGGGAGCGTCACAGATCCTAAATTCGTCGTGGGGGTGGCGGAGGAGGCCTCGCCCGACCTGGTGGTGGTGGGGCCCGAGGAGCCTCTCTTCGCCGGGGTGGCCGACGCGTTGCGGGAGAGGGGTTTCCTAACCCTCGGCGCCCCTGCCAGGGCGGCTGTGGTGGAGCAGAGAAAAGACGTGGCGAGGCACCTCCAGTGGAAGTACAAAATACCGGGGAGGCTTGTTTACCACGTCACCCCCGACCCTAGGGAGGCCTACCTCTTCGCGAAGGCCCTGGGCTCCGCGGCCATTAAGCCCGTGAGGCAGGCGGGGGGTAAGGGGGTCAGGGTGGTGTACGGAGAGGCTAAGTATCTGGAGGACGCGCTGGGGGAGATAGCGGCGCGGGGCGCCGAGGAGGCTAAGAGCCAGCTCTCCGCCTATAGAGACGTGCCTCAGTTGGTGCTCGTGGAGGAGGGGGTCTGGGGGGTGGAGTACACGGTGCAGGTGCTGACGGATGGGGAGTCTGTCTTCCCCTTCTCCCCGGTGCAGGACAACCCCCACGCCTACGAGCTAGGCCTCGGCCCTGAGTGCGGCGGCAGGGGGACCGTGTCCCCCCTCCCCTTTATAGAGGAGGCGGAGGTGGAGGAGGCTGTCGCAGCTGTGGAGGCCACCGTCAAGGCCGTGGAGAGGGAATTCGGCGTGAGGTACACCGGGGTGCTGAGCGGCCAGATGATGCTCACAGCCATGGGCCCCGTTGTGATTGAGTACTACAGCAGGTTTGGAGACCCCGAGGCGCTGAACGCCCTCTACCTATACGACGGCGACGTGTACGAACTCTTTAGGAGAGCCGCCGAGGGGAGGCTACACGGCGCGGAGCGGCGCTTCAAGAGCGAGTACACGGTGGTGAAGGCGGTGGCCCCCGTGGGGTACCCACTGGACAGAGAGGCGGCTAGGGGGAGGCGGTTCGACATCGACTGGGCCCTGGTGGATAGGGTTGGGTGCCACGTGTTCTTCGGCTCCGCGGCCCCCAGCGAGGCGGGGGGCTACGTCACCCTCGGCTCGAGGGCTGTGGAGATACTCGCCGCCGGCGCCACGGTGGAGGAGGCCTACGCCAAGGCAGAGAAGTGCGCCGCCGCGGTGAGGGGCGAGGGGCTTTTCTACAGGAGGGACATCGCATCGCCCGAGTACATGGCCGCCATGGCTAGGAAGGCGGAGGTCGTCAGATCTGTCTATAAGTGGAGGCGGAGGCTGGGAGCCCCCGGGGAGAGGCTGGTCTGGGAGCCGGGGAGGGGTCTGGTGAGGCTGGGGTGATATGTCGGCGGGGCTTCTAGCGCTGTACAGCTTCGGCGGCGAGGTGAACCTCTACCCCCTAGTCTATTACGGGCTGAAGGCCATGTCGAACAGGGGGGACTACGCCGTGGCCTACATATACGGCGGAGGCGGCTTGAGGAGGGTGGAGGTGGACCTCTCGCGGGAGGAGGCGGTGGAGGCTAGGGGCGTCGCTGCTGTGGGTTGCGTATACACCGAGGACTGTTGCCGCGAGGCGGGCGACGGCGCGGCCTGCGTCTTCGGCAGAGGGTTTAAGAAGCTGGGCGAGGCGGCGGGCGACGCCGCCTACGTGGGGGTTGACAGATCCGGCGCCCTCTACGCCTACAGGCCGCCCCGTTTTTGGCACCTCGCGGTGGGGGCCCACGGCTTCGACTTCGCCATAGTGGCTACGGAAACCGCGGCGATTGAGGTGCTGGGCGGCGAGGTGAGGAGGAGCCTCAGGGGCGGCGAGTTGCTTAAGATCACTAGGCTGGGGGTGGAGGCGCGGGGGGGCGGCCCCGCGAGGGAGCTCTGCGCCATGGAGTTTATATACGCCTCGAGGCTGGACAGCGAGATAGACGGCGTGGAGGTGGCCGCGGCCAGGGCGAGGCTTGCGGAGCTACTCGCCAAGCGGGTCAAGGCTTCGGTGGACGTCGTGGTGGGGGTTCCCGACACCGGGCTGTACTACGCGGCGTGGGTGGCTAAGGCGATTGGGGCGTGGCACGTGCCGGGCTTCGTCGCCACCACTAGGAAGAGGAGCGCCCTCCTCGACGAGGTGAAGGAGAGGATCTCCGCCATACAGCTGAAGGCCAACGTGGTTAGGCACTCCGTTAGGGGGAAGGGGGTGCTTGTGATAGACGACAGCCTTATCAGCGGCCTCACCCTGAGGCAGATAGCCCAGCTCCTCAGGCTGAGGGCCGGCGCCAGGGAGGTACACGCCGCCACCGCCGCCCCGCCTCTGAGGAGGCAGTGCCCCCACGGCGTGAAGATGCCCCCGGAGGAGCACATGATCTTCAACCACCTAGACCACAAGACGGTGGAGGCGGCTCTTGAGGTGGACAGCCTGGCCTACCTAGAGGAGGAGGAGGTGAGGAAGGCCATCGGAACGTCGCTGTGCACCTACTGCCTACTGGGGCGTTGACGCTTTAAACACACACTTAAAAACCACGGCGCCGTAAAGCCCAGGTCCGTTAACTTTATTATATTCCTGTTTAAATCTAGACGTGAGGCTGGGTGTTCTTGCGTCGTGGAGGGGGACCAACTTCAAGGCAATCCTCGACCACGTCCAGCTCGGCGTGTTGCGGGGGGTGGAGCCAGTGGTGCTGATTTACAGCGACGAGAACGCCCCCGTAAGAGAAATCGCGAAGAAATACGGCGTCGAGGCCCACTTCGTCAGGCACAAGGGAGTCCCCCGGCCGGAGAGGGAGGCGGCCATGGCGGAGTTGCTGAGGCGCCACGGCGTAGACGTGGTGGCGTTGGCGGGGTACGACTACATACTCAGCTACGGCTTTATCTCGCAGTTCAAGCTTGTGCTCAACATCCACCCGTCCCTCCTCCCCTTCGCCGGCGGCAAGGGGATGTACGGCATGCGCGTCCACATGGAGGTGTACAGAGCTGGGGTGAGGGTGACCGGCCCCACAGTACACGTCGTGGACGAGTCTGTGGACGGCGGCCCCGTTGTAGATCAGTGGCCTGTTTACATAGGCGACGTCTACAGCCTACCCCTCAGCCGCGACGAGAAGATCCAAATCATTGCAGACCGCGTGTTGATTTTTGAACACAGGCTCTACTCCAGAGTTCTGCAGGCGGTGGCGGACGGCCTCCTGGAGCTCTACGAAGAAACTGTCAAGGTCCCCGTAGTTGTGGAAGAGGGCGGGAGGCTTAGGGTGGAGGAGGTGGAGCAGAGGGTAAAGAGGGCGGTGCTCAGGGTGTGGGACGGCTGGCTTAAGGAGTGGCACGAGAGACAGAGGATCTACGTGGAGCACCAGCTCAAGGAGTGGAGCGGCAAGGCCCTAGACCTCATCTTGCCGCCATGGTTACGTGGATGAGGGGGGAGGAGCTACACCGCCGCGCCAGGGAGTGGGCTAGGGAGCACGTGAAGAGGCTGGAGGAGGTGGGCGTCACCCCCAAACTCGCCGTCCTCCTCCTCCACGACGATCCCGTGGAGCTGGCCACCCAGAGGCGCTTCGTGTCGCTGAAGGCTAGAGACGTCAGAGAGGTGGGGGGCGAGGTGGAGGTATATGAACTACACGAGGTGCCGCCTGAGCGCCGCACCAAGGAGGCCCTGCGGTTGCTGGACAGCCTAAACAAGAGGGACGACGTGACGGGGATACTCATACAGAAGCCCCTCCCGCCCCACGTAGACGAGGAGGCTCTCTTCCAGAAGCTGGCCCCGGAGAAGGACGTGGACGCCCTGACGCCGGAGAGCAAGAAGAAGTTGCTAACCCGCTTTGACCTCGATAGAGACGTCCTGCCCTGCACCCCTGCGGGCATCCTGGAGCTGTTTAAGATGTACGGCGTGGAGGTGAGGGGGATGGACGTGGTGGTTGTGGGGAAGGGGGAGCTGGTGGGGAAGCCCCTCGCAGTCATGCTCATGCAACTAGACGCCACGGTGACGGTGCTCCACGCCCTCTCCAAGGAGAGGGAGCCCTACGTGAGGCGGGCGGATATCGTGATCTCCGCCGTGGGGAGGCCGCCGGAGCTCTACCGCGACAACCCCTGGCGCCTCACAGGGGACATGGTGAAGGAGGGGGCCGTGGTGGTGGGCGTAGGCGGGAAGGTAGACCCGGCGACGGGGAGGTGGTACTTCGACGTAGACGAGAGATCTGTGGCTGAGAAGGCCTCTCTCCTAACCCCCAACATAGGCGGCGTGGGCCTCGCCACCAGGGCCAGGGTGTTGAAAAACCTCATAAGAACCACCTACCAGGTGGCTAGGGCCGCTGTGTCCTCCAGAATCGTCGGGGGGCCGTGAGGTACAGAGACGCCGGCGTCGACCTAGACAAACAGAGGAGGCTCCACCAGCTGGCCGCCGGCCTTCTCGGCGGCGGCGTGGGGTCTTACGTACGGTGGCTGGGGCTGGGCGGCGTGGAAGTGGCCCTGCACGTAGACGGAGTGGGGACAAAGACAATTTGGCTGGCAGAGGCGGGGAGGCTGGAGGTGGCCGGCTGGGACTGCCTAGCGGTGAATATAAACGACGTGGTGTGCGACGGCTTTAGGGCGGTGGCCGCCGTGGACTACGTCGCGGTGGCCCCCGGCATGGAGGAGGCGGCCTCCGCGGTGCTGAGAGGCCTCGGAGAGGCGGCGGGGCGGGCCGGCGTGGTTATCCTCGGCGGGGAGACCGCCATACTGCCCGACCTGGTAAAGGGCGTCGACGTGGTGTGCACAGTCATGGCGGTGAGGGAGGCGGCGCCGAGGCGCCCCGAGCCGGGGGACTACATAGTGGGGCTGGAGTCCACGGGGCCCCACGCCAACGGGTACAGCCTACTGCGGAGGCTGTTTAGGCTGGATGAGCACATCTGCGGAGGCCGCGCCGCCGATGTCCTGCTACAGCCTGTGGCTCTCTACGACGGCGTCTTGACGTTGATGAAGGAGGGGCTTGTCAAGTCTGCGGCTCATATAACGGGGGGCGGCTTCGCCAAGCTGAAGAGGGCCCTCCACGGCCTGGGCGCCGAGGTGGAGCTGGGGCGCATACCATGCTGGGCTGAGGAGGTGCTGAGGCGCGGCGTGCCCCGGGAGGAGGCCTACAGGGTGTTCAACATGGGGGTGGGGATGGCCCTCGTAACGGACGCACCCCGCGACTTGGTGCGCCGCGCGGAGGATCTTGGCTACGCGGCGCGGGTCATAGGCAGAGTCAAAGAGGGCGGCCCCGTGGCGGTGGACGGGGTTGTGTTTTAACCCCTCAGCCACTTCTTGAGGCTCAGCCACAGCTTGAGGCCCCCCGTCCCCCTCCGGGAGATGTGGGGGTCCACCGCCCTCTCTGGGTGGGGCATGAGGCCCAGCACAGGCCCCCGCGCCACGCCGGCCACGTTGTCGAAGGAGCCGTTGACGTTCTCCACGTATTTAAACACGGCGCGGTAGGGGCCTGACGGCACGTACCTCCCCTCGGCGTGGGCCACAGGCATGTACACCACCTCCCCCTCCTCGTACATAAAAGTGAAGGGGGTGTCCCGGTCCACTACCTTCACTGGTATCCACTTGGAGACGAAGCCCGGCGGGTCGTTGGGAGCCAGGGCGCCTGGGAGGATGCCGGCCTCTGTGAGTATCTGGAAGCCGTTGCATATCCCGAGGACCGGCACCCCGTTGTCGACGTCCTCCCGGAGGAGCTGGACAGCCTCGCTGGCGGCGGCCACGGCGCCGGCCCTCAGCCTATCCCCGTAGCTAAACCCCCCGGCCAGCACCACCGCGTCGTAGATCCCCGGCCTGTAGTCTCTGTACCAAACCACCTCCCCCGGGATCCCCACCAGCTCCAGCGCCCTCACCACGTCGTAATCTCCGTTCGTGCCCGGGAACTTCAACACGGCGACCCTCATCCCCCCTCCACCCTCACCACCTCAATTACGTGGACGTTGGGGTTTCCTAGCCTCGCCTCTCTTGCTATCTTCAAAGCGGCTTCGCGGGCCGCATCAGGCGAATCCGCCTCTATGTACAAGACGAGGCACTTCCCAGACCTCACCTCCACCCCGAAGCCCAGCCTGGCCAGGAGGTCGCGGGAAATCGTCTCGCCCTCTGGATCTCTCAGAGAGGGCTTATACGCCACGTTTATATACACGGCATATCGCATACCCACTTAAACACAGGTATATAAAACAGTAAGCCCCCATACCCCCCACAATTAAGTCCATGCTTAATACAGTTTTTAACTATCTGCTTAAATATGGAGGGAGATCTGCCGCCGCTTCTCCGGATATTTTTAATAGCTTATTGAAAATGTTTAAATCTACCTAATACCCAGTGGACATGGCCCTGTCTCCCCACGAGCTGGAGGCTATTAGGAGGGGCTTGGGCAGGGAGCCGACCGAGGCGGAGCTGGCACTTTTCCGCTCCCACTGGTCTGAGCACTGTTCGTACAAGTCGACGCGGATGTGGCTCAGGAGGCTACCCTCGAAGGCGCCGTGGGTGGTGAGGGGGCCCGGCACAGACGCGCCGCTTGTGGAGATCGCCGAGGGGCTCTACGTCGCGTTTAAGATAGAGTCCCACAACCACCCAAGCGCTGTCGACCCCTACAACGGCGCCGCCACAGGTGTGGGCGGCATAATAAGGGACATCTTGACGGTGGGGGCTAAGCCAATCGGGCTGTTGGTTAACCTCCACTTCGGCCCCCTCGACCACCCCCACGCCAGGTGGATAGCCGCTAATGTAGTCAAGGGGATTTCTGACTACGGCAACAGGGTGGGGGTCCCCGTGGTCGGGGGGGAGACGTGGTTCGACCCCGACTTCACCTACACCCCCATTGTCCTTGCCACGTGTATAGGCGTGGTGGAAAGGGGAGGGGTCCCCCCGGGCGGTGTGGCCGCGGGGGACTTAATCGTAGTGGCGGGCCTCGGGGCCGACAAAAGCGGCCTTGGGGGCTCGGCCTTCGCCAGCAAGACGCTCGGCGGCGAGTCTGAGGAGGACCTCGGCGCGGTGCAGGTGGCCGACCCGCTGATGGGGAAGAAGCTGATCGATCTTGTCCAGGAGGCGCGGCGGTGCGTTAAGTACATTAAGGACCTCGGCGGGGGAGGCCTAGCCACGGCACTCGCCGAGCTGGCGGAGTGGTTTGGCCTGGGGGTGGAGGCGGACCTCGACAAAATACATATGTGGGACCGGGAGATGGGGCCAGTGGAGGTGCTCACAAGCGAGACCCAGGAGAGGCTTGTCTTCGTCATGTCCCCCGGGCAGTACAAATGCTTCAAGGAGCTGGCCGAGAGGTACGAGGTGCCTCATTCAGTCATAGGCCGCTTCGTCGAGGGCGGAGAGCTACTGCTGAGGTGGAGGGGGGAGCCCGTGGCAAAGACCCCCACGTGGCTGGCGGCCAAGGCCCCTGAGACCGTCTGGCCGCAGAGGAGCTACGATCCGCCCTCCCTGCCCCAAATCCCGGAGCCCCCCTTGGCCAAGGCTGTCGACGCCGTGCTGTCGTCGCCCAACATAGCCTCTAAGGAGGCTATATACACCAGGTTCGACTTCGACGTAGGGGTGAGAACTGCCGTGAAGCCGGGAGAGGGGGATGCCGCAGTTTTGAAAATATACGAGAGGGGGTCGCTTGGGCTTGTGGTGAAGGGCGACGCCAACCCCCGCTATGCCTACCTCTCCCCCCGCCTCGGCGCCGCCAATTCCTTCGTAAAGGCGTATAGAAACGTGGCGGTGGTGGGCGGCGTGGCCAAGGCTGCTGTGGACTCTATAAACGTGGGGAGCCCCCAGAGGCCCGAGGTCTACTGGCAGTTTGTAGAGGCTGTGGAGGGGCTGAGGGAGGCGGCGGAGGGCCTCGGCGTTCCGATAGTGGGGGGCAAGGTAAGCCTCTACAACGAGTACGAGGGGAGGCCCATAAAGCCTGTGGTGGCAGTCGTCGTGTTGGGGGTTCTGGAGGACGTCGGGCTGGCCAACAAGGCCGAGTGGCGGGACAGCGACGGGATCTACATTTGGGGAGTCACAAAGGGCGAGGTGGGGGGTAGCGAATATTTGTACAGAGTCCACGGCCTCGTGGCGGGGACGCCCCCGTCTATTGACTACGCCACTGAGAAGGAACTGGCTGAGGTAGTCAGGAAGTGGCTCGGCCGCCTCTCGGGAGCCAAGGACGTCGGCGTGGGGGGCCTGGCGGCGACCTTGGCTAAGATGGCTGTGAACAGCGGCGTGGGGGCCGATGTAGACGTCTGCAAAGCCCCGGCAGAGACGTCCCGTCTAGACTTCCTCCTATTCAGCGAGTCCAACGGGCGTTTCATCGCGGCGGGGGAGGAGGGCCCCGGCGTGAGGATCGGCGCCGCCGGCGGCGACAAGCTTGTGTTTAGATGCGGCTCCTCGAAGATATACGAGAGGAAGATAGAGGAACTTGCCCGCATCATGAAGCTGGAGCTGTGATATGTGCGGGATAGGCG
>NZ_JBMFKV010000041.1:0-14203 GCF_049971835.1 Pyrobaculum sp. | reverse complement strand
ACAGTATCGCACCGATTTTTAATTCTATACTGCGATCTAGACGTGGTTTTGATCCGCGTAGACGGCCACGAGGAGGTTATCGCGACAATCGACGACCTCGAGAGACTTTGCAAGAGGCTTAGGGAGGAGTTGCAGAGGTCCGAATGTCAATACAACTCTTGGTACATCAGGGTGCCCCCCGACAGACTCCTCGCTCTGCTGAAGAGGGTATACGTAAAGTATGCACAGGGGGTGCTCGGCGTCGGCGACGTCATATCGGAGTTTCTAGACGAGTATAAGCTGTCTAGGAGCCTGGCGAGGGTGATAACCCCCACCCTCAGCTCCCTCGGCTTGACAGCCTCTGGAAAATTCACCGCGGCGGCCGTGGAGGTCGGCAAACTGCTCCACGAGGGGAGGCTTGACGAGGCTAGGGAGAGGCTACGCTCAATATTTGCGAGAAACTGCGTGTTGAGGGAGATCATGGAGAAGGCGGCCGACTGCGCAGAGATAGAGAAAGCCGTGGTTTCTGTGCTGACGGCGTATGGAAAGAGTCTCAGATTTGACGAGGTTAAGTACACCGTGGAGCTCTTGAAAATTGCCCACCCACGTTGCGAAGACTGCAACCTGTCATGTGTCACGCCTAGGAAAATCGCCAACTGCGTCGAGAGGATAGTCCAGCTAGCCGCTCCCCACACGAGGGAGCTTTTTGAAAAGCTGGACATATCACTCCTGCCGGAGCACCTAGAGTACCTCAGAGCCGACCCGTCCACCTTTCTAATTAGCGTGAGGGGCACCGACAAGCACATAGGCAAGATAATTATCGGAGAACCTATCGAAAGCGTCCAGCTCCCCCAGTTGAAAAACTCCCTGGCCAAACTCGACGAGAAGATCGTCGAGGGCGTGTACGAAGTCTATGTAAAGATCATCCCCATACTCGAAGGAGACGACAAGTGCAAAACAATGAAGCTACTACTCGAAGTAGTACGAGGCGACTTAGAAAAGGCATCAAAAATCGTCAAGCTGACCTCCAGCTGAAGAGCCAGGTCCATACCCCTCAGTTGAATTAGCCCCCCACTCCTACCACCCCCATCGTGCCACGGCAGGTGTCTAACGCGGGGACGAGCTGGCGCAATCACAGCCACGACCTACACATGAGCGGCCGCTCCTCCGCGGCGTTCTACAGTAGGAGGCCTCGGGCGGCCCCGCCTCTATACGGAGAGGTGTGGGACAGCGCTACGCGGCGGGCCGACGCTGAGCTAGGGCCCCTTTTGAGGAATTCTACTTTACTGACGGTCTACTGTCTATGCGGTGCGTGGTTTCGAATGTCCTGACTGCAAATAGCTTTCCTTTTGTGAAGGCTCTCACCTCTACGTAGGGCGCCAGGCCGGAGGTGGCGATTTTCTGGCCTAGGACGGTGTCTATCTGGAATATACCAGTCTCGTTTGTCATGTGTACGTTGATGGCTAGGGGCCTGGTTTCGTTTGCTACGAGTTCTACCCGCTCTATAGCCAGGGCGCTCAGCGCGTGTATGTCGTTTTTCCCAGCTCTGTAGGGGTACCTAGCCCTCCCGCTGCTCATATCTGTCCCGTCTGCAATCTTGGCGCAGGCCGCCTCAAACGTGAGGCAGTTGTACGCCTCGTCGTGGCAGAACACGGCGTGCATCACCTCCTGTTTGAGCATGTACATCTTCTCTGTGTTGCCGTACACCTTCGACAGTATCTTCTCGGCTATCCTGTCTGTCAGCAAGGCGGAGTATATGGGGTGGTGTGTCCTGTGTACCGAGTTTCCAATGTCGTGTAGATAGGCGCCCATCAGCGTCACCACCATGGAGTCCTCCCAGTCGCCCACGCCGTCGGCGACGACGCTGGGCTTGAACCCCTTGTCGGCGAGAATTTTGTATATAGCCAGGGCGCTGCCAGCCACAATTCTCGAGTGGACTGGGCCATGGTCGTTGTACCGTAGCCTCTGTACGGCGAAGACGTTGGCCATTTTTAGATACGCCTGGACCTCCACATCAGACGTAAGGAGCTCCCACACCTTTCTAACCCTATCGCTGTCTGGGATAATTCTATCGATCAGCTTCACGCCAACTTCATATACAAGCTCCTTCTCCACTCTAATGGGGAGATTGACCCAATTTTAAATTTTTAATATAATCCAAAACCCATTCCCTATGTATACAACTGTATTTATCACAGCTCCAGATAGGGAGAGTGGTAAGAAAATAGCTAGGCATATTTTGGAGAGGAGGCTTGCGGCTTGTGTCAACATGTCGCCGGTGAGTTCAATGTATTGGTGGGATGGAAAGATTGAAGAGGCCGACGAGGTTCTCCTAATAGTCAAGACCAGCGCAGATAAGTTAGACGAGCTTATAAAAGAGGTGAAGTCTGTACACCCCTACCAGGTGCCCGAGATAATAGCGTTGCCCATATCGGGGGGCTACAGGGAGTATTTAAAATGGGTCGAGCGGGAGACCCATGCCTAGCGTCTTGTGGATTCTGTTCGACGGCGGGGGGGACAGGCCGAGCGGCGGAAAGACGCCGTTTCACGTAGCCTTCAAGCCCACGATAGACTACCTAACATCTCTCGGGTCGTGCGGCGTGCTTGATCCCATATCCCCCGGCGTCAGGCCTGGCTCCGACACGGCGCATTTAGCCTTATTTGGATACGACCCGTATAGGTACTACACGGGGCGCGGCGCCTTTGAGGCCCTCGGGGCAGACGTGGCGCTGAAGCCCGGCGACGTGGCATTCCGGACAAACCTAGCCACGGTCGACGACTCGGACGTGGTGCTGGATAGACGTGCGGGCCGCTACATAGCGCCCGAGGAGGCCAGGACCGTGGAGGAGTTGATGAGTAAGATAGGCGAGGAGGTGGGGCGGAGGTACGGCGTCGAGGTGTTGTACAAATCCACGGTGGAGCACAGGGGGGTTCTGGTGCTGAGAGGGGCGGTGAGCCACAAGGTAAGCGATACGGATCCGCACAAGGTCGGGGCCAAGATTATGCAGTCGGTACCTCTTGACAACAGTAAAGAGGCGGCCCTCACGGCGGAGGTGGTTAACGAAATTACGAGACGCTTCAGAGAGGCGTCTAGGGAGATGGAGGTGAACAAGGCCAGGAGGTTGCAGGGGCGTCTGCCGATAAACGCAATTCTCCTCAGGGGCGGCGGCTATATGCCGCATATAGAGCCCATCAGGGAGAGGTACAACATCAAGGCCGCCGCCATTGCGGGGGTTGCGTTAATCAGAGGCGTGGCGCGGGCGGTGGGCATGGATGTATACACAGCGCCCGGTCTCGGCGGGACGAAGGACGACGTCTTTGACAATGCGGTTAAGCTCGCCGTGGATCTCATGTCTACGTATGACCTGGTGTTTCTACACGTCAAGGGGACAGACAGCACCAGCCACGACGGGGACTTCGGCGGGAAGGTGTCTGTCATCGAGAGGCTGGACAAGGCGCTGGCTCCGTATCTAGACACCCTGTTGAAGAACTATGTCGTGGTCACCTCAGACCACGCCACTCCAGTCAGCGTGAGGGAGCACACAGGCGAGCCCGTGCCGATACTTCTCTACGGACCCGACGTCGTCGCCGACGACGTGGGGAAGTTCTCAGAGCTCACGTGTTGGAGAGGCGCCTTGGGGAGGCTGAGGGGCATAGACGTCATGCCGATTCTAGGTAGCTACCTAACCCTAACCGAGAAGTTCGGCGAGTGATCGACCTAGGCATCATCCCCATCTCTAGGCTGAGGAGGGCAATCGAGGAGGTGGGCGGCCAGATCTGGTTTTTCATAGACTTCGACCCCTTCCGAACTGTCTACACCCTGGCCCTCTGCGGGGGCTCTCCCTGCGTCGTAATCTCGGGGCAGGACATGTCGCCTATACAACTCGCGCTTGAGGAGTACCTGAGAATTGAGAGAGACGAGAGGAAAATCGCAAGCCTCCGCTACACAATCCAATATCTTCTACACAAAACTTACGGCGACTCTCCGCGAGAGCCTATTGAGTAGATGGCTCGCCAGAGCCAGCTTCTTCCTCTTCACCAAGTCGCCTCTCTTGACGGGGGCCTCGGGGTTGAAGCCCGATATCGCGATCTCCCGCGCGCCCATGTAGTAGGCCAAGTAGACGGCTCTGTCCCCGTCGGTAAATCCCGAGACGTTGGCGGTGCAGCCCACCGGCCACGTCTGCACTGTGTAGACATAGGGGCCGCGGGGGACTAGCCAGTAGTTATCTCCATGTACGTGAACCACCGCGACTCTACCCAGCCCCACGCCCTGGGGATTGAAGTCGAGGTCGCTGACGACTACGTCCGGCTTGACGCCGCGTCTCGCCAGCTTCTCGGCTGTGTAGCCCTCGACGGCAACGGTAACGTTGCCGCTTATCAGCCGCTCAAACGGCGGCATGTAGATAGCTGGGCAACACCAGTCGAAATCCCTAAGCGCCTCTATAGACTCGCCGGGGAAGCCAGCCGCCGCGCGCGTCGCCTCTAGATCTCTGTCGAAGGAGAGCTCCGGCAGTAGCCTCTTGGCTAGGGTGTAGACGTAGGTCCACTCAAGGGGGTCAAATATTACGGGTCTACACGGCACGGCCCTTGGTCTCGGGGAGGAGCCAGATGAGCGCCGAGGCCGTTGCCCATACGGCGGCGATGATTATGAGGGCCGTGGAGGAGTAGAGCGGGTAGAGCATGGGCCCAAGTATCATGCCCACCCTCGCCGCGGAGCCAGACATGCCCGTGGCGACTCCTCTCACAGCTGTGGGGAACAGCTCAGGCGTGTATGCGTATATCACCCCCCACACGCCTAGGTTGAAGAAGTTAAGCGCGAGGGCCCACACGACGAGCTCCCCCGACGCCCCGCTGTAGGTAAACAACACCGCAGAGGCGGCTGACAGGAGGAAGTACAGAGAGCCCACAGGTCTGCGGCCTAGCTTCTCCACTAGATACGCCGCGGAGAAGTAGCCGGGTAGCTGCGCCAGGGTGGTTATAAACATAAATTCGTACGTGCCCACGTAGGTAAAGCCCCTCTCCTTTACCAACATGGTGGGTAGCCAGAGAAAAGCCCCGTAGTATCCAAAGGCCAGCATTAGCCAGATGGCCGAAACAATGGAGAGCCTATACAGATCGACTTGAGGCACCGCGGCGGCACTCAGCGGTCGCGCCCCTCTGGACTCTATCCATCTCTGCGATTCGGGCAGGGCGAGGCGTATTACAAATACGTAAAAGGCGGTTAGGCTGAGGAGGACAAGCGACACCCTCCATCCAATAGACGTGAAGAGATAGAGAGATGTGGCGGCGGCTAGCACCGCCCCTAGGGACCAGAAGCTTTCTAGAAGCACCACGTTTCTCCCCCTCCTCTCCGGCGGGGAGTTCTCCGAGACATACGTCGCAACCACCGGCAACTCGCCGCCGAGCCCCAGACCCGCGAAGAACCTCACTACGGCGAATTCCAGCCACGATCTCGCCAGAGCCGCGGCGCCGGTGCCCAGGCTGTAGAGGAGGAGAGTCGCCATGAATATTTTCCGCCTGCCGAATCTATCGGCCAGACGGCCGAACAGCGCGGCGCCTATCAACATGCCCAGGTTGTTGGCGAGTATAATCAACGTCTTTCTCTGGGTATCCAGTGCCAGCTCCCCGGCGGCGGCGACCAGTAGGTAGGACAGGATCAAGACATCCCACGCGTCAAACATCCAGCCGAGGCCGCTTAAGATAATCAGCCTCGCCTCCCCCCTCACGTCGCAATTAACAACACAGCCTTTTAAAAATAACTGCTGTACAGTGCAACCTCTCCTAGGTCAACCCTTGAGCACCACCTCCACGCCGCTACCCCTAAGGAACTCGACGATCTCCGCCCTTGCCGGGTTCTTCACATTCTTCCTAAATAGAAAGACTTTTTCTACAGAAGTGACGTGTTTCCTAAAGGCGGTCTGCACGACTCCCAGCGTTATCTCCACGTACTTAGGCACCACGTGGCCTATGTCCACGTCGCCCCTCAGCACCGCGTCCGCGACCGTGACGTAGTGGAGATCCCCCACCACCATCGCCGGGGGGCGTCTCTCCAGCTCCCTGCCCGTCACCTCCTCAACCACATGGACAAGCGTCTCGACGGCTTTTCTATCTCTCCACTCCTTCTCGGTGCTACCCACCTCGATAAAAGTGGCCGACACGGCGCTGGTGTTTGGGGGGTGGTGCGTCGCCTCGAACGCGCAGCCGAAGGGCTCGTAGGCGCCTCTACATAGAGATCTGTACAGCGAAGAGACGAGGTGCGGGTGCGCCACCGAGACGTCGGGCCAGCCCCCTGGGGTGTGCACAGTAAATAAAGGCCTTGGATTAGCCATCTCGTGGCGTGAAATAAATATGGCGTGTCTGCCGAGGGATGCCAAGACCTCCTCATTACTAAACTCGGTGGGATCGCCCCTGTGAACCACGACGGGGACGTCTCTAAACTTCCTAATTTCTAAACCACCCCGCGTCTCAACCAGAGGCATGTCCGGAGCAACTTCTAAAAACGTGCGGGAGACCGGGTCGCCGAGCGAGATGACCAGGACGTACACATGGGGGAGAGCTCAGGGTATTAAAACTGCTCTGCCCACCACCACCCCCCTTTCCATATCTTCATGGGCCCTAGCCGCGTCTTGCAGTCTGTACTCGGCGTAGAGCGGCTTTATAAGCCCCCGTTTTAACAAGTCAAGCGCCTCGTATATATCCCAAGGCCTGAACGCCATACTGCCTAGGACCTTCAACTGCCTTAGTATCACCAGGGCGGGGCTTAGCGACGCCCTCTCCCCCGTCACGTTGCCTATAACCACCACACTCCCCGCCCTCCTAGCCAGCTTTAGAGAACGCTCCAGGGTGGGGCTACCCACCGTGTCGATGACTACATCGAAATCCTTGTCGCCCTCCGCCGCCACCTCTAGACCCAACTGCCTCAACACAGCCGCCTTCTCGGGCGACCTCGTGGAGATGTAGACCTCCCCTCCCCTCACCTTGGCTAGCTGTGCGATGTAGACGCCGGTGCCCCCGGCGCCTACCACGAGCACCCTCCTCCCCTCCACATCGACATGCCTAAGCGTGTAGACAGCCGTGGCGAGGGGACACGTGGCCACCACCGCGACCCTCGGGTCGACGCCGTGGAACGGGTGCGCGAACCTCGCCGGCAGCACCACATACTCGGCGTATGTGCCGTTGCGCGACTCGCCCAGCAACTCGGCGTTTCTACACAGATTTTCAAACCCCCGTCTGCAGTAGTCACACGTCCCGTCGTAAATCGCCGAGAGGAAGACCCTGTTGCCCACCACGTCTCTCTCAACGCCGGGGCCCACCTCCACAACCTTGCCAACCCCCTCGTGTCCCGGCACCACCGGAGGCTTTACATGCGGGAAAGCGCCTTTCCTCACGACGAGGTCCCTCCCGCAGACGCCAGCCGCCTCTATTTTAACAAGGACGTCGCCGGGCCCCGGGGCCGGGTCTGGCAAATCCGTATAGCGTAGCGCCTCCCGCGGCTCTCCAAATTTGACTAACTGAACAGCCCTCACCTCAACACCCCTTTATACTGCTCTCTTAGTACTTTTTTATCTATCTTGCCGGTGCCTGTAAGTGGGAGTTGTGTTGTGAAGATTACCTTGTCTGGGAGCCACCATTTAGGTATCTTCCCCGCCTCTACAAATTTCTCCAAGTGCTTAATTATGTCTTGTTCGGTGGCGGAGGCCCCCGGCTTTAGAACTACCACAGCCACCGGACGCTCGCCCCACTTCTCGTGCGGCACGCCCACGACAGCCACCTGCGCCACAGCTGGATGTGTCATTATCAAATCTTCAAGCTGAAGTGAAGAAATCCACTCCCCACCCGACTTAATTACGTCCTTCGCCCTATCTACAATTCTCACACGGCCGTCCGGTAGCCAGACGGCCACGTCGCCTGTGTGGAACCACCCGCCACGCCAAGCCTCCCGCGTCTTCTCCACGTCGCCGAGATACTCTGGAGTAACCCAAGGAGCCCTAACCACAATCTCACCCACAGATCTCCCATCACGAGGAACAGGCCTCAAACCCTCGTCAACCACCAACAAGTCAACAAGAGGAATAGGCAGACCCGTGGCTGTCAACAAGTCGTAGTACCTATCTACCTCTTTTGGAATTTCCTCGGTGGGTCTGAAGAAGCCCAGCGTAAGTATAGGCGCTGTTTCGGTCATGCCGTAGCCCACCCTCGGTATGAAGCCGGCCTCGGCGGCTTTCCTGGCAAGCTCTTTGGGCAACGCGGCGCCCCCCACCACGAATATGGGCCTCACGGCCTTGATCTTTTCGGCGTACTTTGGAAATTCGGGTGCGGTTAGCAACATGTAGAGCATCGTGGGAACCCCCGCCATTGTCTTCACCCCCTCCTCTGCGATGAGTTTAACTGTGTGGTTTGGATCAAAGCGGCCTGGATAAATCTGGCGCCAGCCCAACAAGGCAAAAGTCCAGGGAGTGCCCCATCCATGTACGTGGAACATTGGAACGAGTTGCATAAGGGCGCACTGCTCCTCTGCGCACTCCGGCCTTGCAAAGCCTCTAAAGCCGGCGAAGGCCACCGCAGTTACCAAGGTATGTAGAGTCAGCGCCCTGTGTGTGAAGTACGCCCCCTTCGGCTTCCCAGTGGTTCCACTTGTGTACCCAATAGTAGCGACCGTGTCTTCGCCTATCTCCGGGAGAGGTCTGGGCTCCCCCTGCTTAATTACGTCTTCAATTTCTGGATCTCGCGTAGCTGTGCCTAAACCGTCTGATATCTGTATATACAGCTGAACAGACTTTAGACGCGGCTTTAGCTTCTCCACGAGGGGCGCGAAGTCTCTGTGGTAAATCAACGCCTTGTCCTGCGCATGGTTTATTATATACACCAAGTCCTCGGGGGCGAGCCTCACGTTGAGCGGGTGGAGCACAGCCCCCATGCCGGGCACGGCCCAGTACAGGTCAAAATGCCAGATAGTGTTCCAGTCCAGCGTGGCGACTCTATCGCCAGGAGCTATGCCTAAAAGCCTCAGCCCATCGGCGAGGCGGAGGCTTCTCTCATATTCACGTCCATAGGTAGATCTGATGTTGTTCCCATGGGGAGGTAGATAAGCCACTTCAACATCCCCATATATCTCCTTTATATATTTCCATAAATTACTCAACGTAAGTTGGTATTTCTCCATGTGCTAAAGATTGAATTGTCTTTTAATTATTTCTTTAGACGCTAGGCTAAGACATCACTTTTATTAACAACTCGGCTCACAGCCACATGGAGTCAAGAGCCGTATCTATCCTAAGCAAGCTCATATCAATACCCACCGTCAATCCACCCGGCGAGAAATACGCAGAGCTTGTGGAGTACGCCGAGAAGTTTTTCAAATCCCTCGGACTAGAAACAGAAATCGTAGAGGTTCCTAAGGCGGAGGTGTCAAAACGCTGTGCGGAATGCGCCGACTACCCAAGGCTGATTCTACTGGCGAGAAGCGGAGAGCCAAAAATACACTTCAACGGCCACTACGACGTCGTGCCGCCAGGCCCACTGGAGAGCTGGAGAGTAACAAAACCCTTCGAGCCCCTCTACCGAGACGGGAGGCTCTACGGAAGAGGCGCGGTGGATATGAAAGGCGGGCTGACCTCAATCATGCTCGCCGTTGAGAAGGCCGTATCGGCTGGGCTGAAAAACTTCGAGATATCATTTGTACCTGACGAGGAGATCGGCGGCGAAACCGGCGCCGGCTACTTGGCGAAGTCGGGCAAAATCACGGCGCCGTGGGTCGTAATCGCCGAGGGCTCCGGCGAGGATAACATATGGATTGGCCACAGGGGATTGGTGTGGTTTATGGTGGAGGTGTATGGAAAACAGGCACACGGCTCCACTCCATGGCAGGGGCTGAACGCCTTCGAGGGGGCGGCGTACATCGCCTACAGACTACAGGAATACGCCAAGTTGATAGCCGCCAGGTCTAGTAAATATGAATACGACGATCCGAGGGGTGCCACCCCCACCGTGACAATAGGAGGAGAGGTTCGCGGCTCCGTCAAGACCAACGTGGTGCCCGGATACTTCGCCTTCTCCGTAGATCGCAGAGTGATACCAGAGGAGGATTTAGAAGCGGTGAAAAAAGAATTTATAGATTTCGTCGAGCGCGTGGCCAAGGAGCTCCCCCACAGAGTCGAGGTGAAGGTGACCAACGTCTCCGAGGCCGCGTTGGTGGAGCCCAGCCACCCACTCATCGAGGCCCTCTCGGCGTCTGTAGAGGAGGTAATCGGGAGGAAGCCTAGGAGGACAGTCTGCATCGGCGGGCTAGACGCGAGGTTTTTCATAAAGCAGGGAATCCCCACCGCAACCTACGGGCCGGGCCCCATAGGCCTCGCCCACGCCCTAGACGAATACGTGGAGATGCGCCAAGTGCTAAACGTAGCCGAGGCCTACTACAGGCTAATAAAGCGGCTGAACGCCAAGACCTAGCGCCGCCTCCGCCGCTCGAAGTACCTAACCAGCTCCTCCTCTGTCAAGTGGTATCTCGTCAGCGGCCTCCCAATAGGCATTATGTACAGCGGCGTCTCCTCAGCCGACAGGTCGAGTATCCTAGCCACCTCCTCGTCGTAGAAGGCGCCCACCGCCACGGTTCCAAGACCCATGGCAGTGGCTTGGAGGTAGACGTTCTGGCCGGCGTGGCCCAGGTCCATGGGGACATACCTAACGCGCCCCCTCTCGCCGTAGACCCTCACAGTGCGGCTGTAGACAGCGGTGAAGACCAGCGAAACCGGCGCCGTTAAGACCCAGATCTGCTCAAGCGCCGCGTGGTAAAGCTCCCTTCTATAGTCACCCTCCTTCCTCAGCGAAATGGCGTGGGCGTGGGGGTCGTAGTGATACACGCCGGGGGTTAGGAAGCCGCCCTGCGCCTCGACGCCGCGTTCTCCCACGACGGCGTATAGCTCCAGGGGGTACTGCGCACCGGCGCTAGGCGCCGTCCTCAGTCCGTAGGTTACTTCAGAGATGCCGTACGCCGCCCAGAGGATCTGCCCCAGCTCCTCTAGCGTCAGCGGCTCCTCCCTAAACTCTCTAACCGACCTCCTATTTGCCAGAGCCTCTTCAACAGAGATCGAGCCGCGTAGCTTTGGGTAAGGCAGGGCAATTATCTTTTCGCCTCTTGCTGTGCCTTTCTTCACATCCGTATGAGATACATGAAAATAAATGGCTAGTGAAGATGTCGAGGCGGCTAGGACGCCGGATAGAAATCTGCCGAGGGGCGTAGCCACGAGGAATTTTAAGAAGCCGCGTCTGAACACTTCTATGTCTGGGAGAATAGCTATAAGCTTTTACGTCTTGGACGTAACCGCGGTTTTACTAATGGTGTTTGGCCTCCTCTCAGCCCTCTCCGGCCTCTGCCTCGTAAAGCCCGAGCTCGTTGAGAGAGCCACCCTCGGCCTCCTAAGCGGGTACGCTGTGTGTTCAAGACTTCATCTAGACTGGCCAATACTCGCAACAATACTCACCGCCGTTGTCCACGGCGTCGCGGGGCTTGATGTCTGGTTTTTGAGAATGGGGAGGGACTTCTGGTGGCTCTGGTTTCTCGGGCTGGCAGTGGCGGCGTGGCTTATATACATCTACCTAGGCTGAGGCATGGGATGTACACTTTCTGCTCTCCTGGCGTCCCGGAGAACGAGGCCCTGAGACGCCTAGTGGCCCCTCGGGGGAGGAAGCCGCCCGGAAGGTTAACGCAGTTCCTTCTCCAGACATATATTAGACACAGCGTTGCCCCGTAACCCCTTCGGGGACGGAGTGAGCCTCGGTTAGCCCATGTGTGCTAAACTGTCCTTAGAGTATGTATTTTCAAATAGTGGTGCCTTGTGGTTTGGGGATGTTGGAAAGGCGGCGTATATGGTCAAGTCCTTGCGCCAGTCAAAATCATGTTTTGAAGACGTGAAGCGCGAGCTGGGTATCGATATGGTTTTGGTAACCTGCGTCGAGGTTGAGAAGAGGTGCCGCGGCAGACGGAGGAGGCACTTTAGAGATCGCGGGAGGAGGTCAGGAACTTGTTAATAAATTTCATAGGCGTCAAGGCATTGAAGCTTGGATTGAGGGAGTGCCGCTGGGAGAAGTGGAAAACCGTGCCCATGTCTGTGATGTTGTCAGTCGTCTCGACGCTATACGGCACCGGGATATACATAAACTCGCCCCTTCTAAAACCTGCAGTCGTTTGTCAACCACCATGGCGCATTTCATGCGGCGTAAGTGGGCGGAGATTGATAAGATGGGAGATGTGCTAGCCAGTGTTGTGGTGGAGACGTACTGAAAAGTGTAGTGTAAGATCTGGCTATTATCTGCGGCGCTCAAGACGCGTCCATTTCTCTGCTAGGTGGAGGTAGTCAAAAATGACCATTCCTTGCTGATTTCTAAATCCCCGGTGGAGGAATAAAGGAACCGCGTTAAATTTTTAATTACCTCTCTACATTTGTTGTTATATTATTGAACACACACATGGCCTTCAGCACCGCGGTGGGCTTCTTAGCGTTGCTCTACTTACTAGCTGTCCCGCCCACGTACGCGTTGGCAACAGCCGCAATACTCTCCTTCATAAACCCCCTCATTGACTTCTATGGCCATGAACGTGGCAGGCGTAGCCCCCGTACCCACGAGCCTCTACACGCAACAGTCTTGGGGGCGGTTACAGGCGGGTTCCTGGGATTGGTGTTTGCAATCGCTCTCCATGTTGCGCCTTGGGCCTCGGCGGTGGTCGGAGCTATCGAGGCCCTCTCCCACCTCTTACTAGACGCATTCACGGAGCATGGGATATACGTTAGGCGCAATGGGAGGTACGAGAGATTTGCATTTGCGCATCTTAGACACAACGATCCGATGGCTAACGGGCTAACGACGATGTTCTCACTCCTCGCAATCATCGCCGGTTTCCTCCATTCTCCACATCCTTAATATGATCCCGCTGATTCGCGAGCGCCTTTACCATTCCCTTATACAATTTTCTTGAGTTGATATCGTATATGTATTCTTCGACTTACTTGAAGATGAGGTTTTTGACGATGAACGATCCCTTCTCCCCATGGTTATGTTGTATGAGCGATACTACATCTGGAAAAGCCAAAGGAGCTTAAATAACGCTCCCTCTAGAGAGCCATGGGGCTACGCGGAGAGTGGCGCGCCGTACAGGAGGCCTACAGAAAAATCGCCGAGATGTACGAAAGGGCCAATAAAGTAGCCACCCTTGGCAACGTAGACAGGTGGCGGAGAGAGGCGGTTACCCTCTTCCTAAGCCTAAATGGCAAGACGCCGCTTAAAGTCCTAGACGCCGGCGCGGGTCCCGGAAACATGGCGACCCACCTAAAGACTGAGAAGTACGTCGTTGCTCTAGACGCGACGCCGGAGATGCTGCGCCCCAACACCGTTGCAGACGACAGGGTCGTGGGGATGTTTGAATACATGCCGTTTAGAAGCGGTTGCTTTGACTTGTTGCTGGCGGGCTACTCCCTACACGCCGCCACAGACATCGAGAAGGCCGTCGCGGAGTTTAGCAGAGTGGCGGAGTTCCAAGTGGTGGTATCGATAGGAAACCCCGACAACAGGTTTGTGAGACGCCTCCTACGGCTCTACGCCAAGCATCTATTGCCTAGGCTGGTGTGTCTAGTGGCGCCGCCTGAGGTGTGTAGGGAGTATGGGAAGATATATACAATCATAACCTCAATCCCGCCAAATTCAAAACTTAGAGAAATTGTAGAGAAATACTCCTCAATAATTATCTTTAGAGAGAAGGGGCTTGGCTCGGTGTACATATACATATCGAGGTCAACTAAGATCGCCTAGGCTCCCAGACGGCGATGTAATACGGCATATATCTGAGATATCTTTTCACTAGCTCGTATCCAGCCGCCCTCAGAATCTGCTCGACGCCTTTCCAACTCAGCACGTGTTTAGCACCCATGGCGGTGACCATCGCCACTAAACCCGGCGTCGACTCCACCACCTGCTGGCCAACTAGAAGCTTCCCGCCAGGCCCCAGTAGCGTAGATATGCAACTTAGCTCTTTCACGGGGTCTATCAGCCAATACAGAGTATGAAGTAGAAGAGCCGACTCGACGCCGTTGGGGGCGTGGCGCCTCGCTATTTTTACGGCGTCGCAGGCGGTGGTGGCGTGGTAGATACAGACAACCCCACTGCACTCCCCCGGCTTGATGCGTAGCGAGCCGGCGGCCATCTCTATGTTATCCCGCCGGTAGTCAAAACC
>NZ_JBMFKV010000040.1:0-14553 GCF_049971835.1 Pyrobaculum sp. | reverse complement strand
TGTACTCTGTAGCCAGGACGTGTATGAGGGATAGCCCAGAGCTACTGGCCCCATGCGGGCTCTTACGAGGCCCCACACCGTTGGCAAAAACCCGTGTATTTAAATTTTAGAACGGGTAGAGAGAGTCGGCACTTGGGTGGCACTATTTTAGATTAGGGGCCGGACTCCAGATCTGCAATTCTCATACGTCCTCCCTCCAGAAGTGAGCTAGCCCCCTCCAGGAGGGGAGAGGGCTAGGTAACTCGTAGCCCTTGGCCCGCCCATACTGTCTCTACAGCGCGATGTAGTGTGTATGCCAGTAGAGAGTTGCAGAGATTGCGTCTAGCCCTCCCTCCCTCTCGTGTACGATATTAAGGTATGACACGGCGTCTACGAAAGTGTGTACTACGTTGATCGAAGCCGTCCTCCTCATTTTTGTTTCGGTGGCAGTGGACCCGTCCTCGCTGTCTAGCCTACCGACCTCTGCCCCCGCTACCATCATGTATTTGACGTAGGGAGGGCCAAACACCTCCAGAGCGGGGACAGGTGGCAAATTGGCCCTGGCCTCTATCTCTCTAAAAGGCCCCTCCTCGAACGCATGAAAAGACATGGTGGCAACCCTCACGCCTGCTCAGAGTTCTCCCAGTTAAAAAAGTTGCTAGCCAGTAGCTTGGGCTGGAGAAAGAAGGGGGTAGGCCTCCTCCCTCGCCCTTCAATGCATGGTAAATTTTTAGCTACGGCTTCTGTAGCACACGTGAGGCGGGCAAAGGTGGGGTATTCGGAGCTCGTTATCAGAGACGGGGGCTTCAGCGAGGCGTCTGTCCTAGGGGACCTCATTCTCCGTGGCATGCGGCAACACTTCTCCGTCTCCATGGCGGTTGGCCAAGATCAAGTGCAGTCGGCCATCGACATCGAGGGGCGGATCTCGTCTGTGGAGAGGCTCCTCCCGTTTGAGGTTACCGCAACCGCGCAGGTGCTGGCGGAAACTGTTGCTACTACGCTGTTTGAAGTTGGAGGAGACAGGCGACTGCTGATCTTCGCCACGCCGAGGGTGGGGGTCTTCGCCCTATGAACCGCACAAGCCTCAGGCGTAGCGCCAGAGGTTTTCTCTGAACCACGCCACCGTCTTCCTTATCCCCTCCTCCAGGGTAGTAACCGCCCTCCAGCCGAGCTCCCTAGCCCTTCTGCAACTGGGTCTGAAGCTTATCGGGCTACCGCCCGCCGTTTCGCCCGGCTCGTAGTCCCCGTATACGTACGTAAGCCCCACCTCCCTCCTCACGGCCTCCGCCAACTCTTTGTTCTTCACGGGGCCTGTGGGGGTGCACGCCACGTGGAATGTCTTCCCGACCGCCTCGTCCAGCCTCTCCAACAGCCTCCTGTAGAACGCCACGACGTCCCCTATGTAGACCCACTCCCGCACCGCGTCCGGGCTCCTGAGGACGAAGATACGGCCCCTCAGACCGTATATGATCATCTTGTGCGGGAGCTCGTCCGCCCGCCCGCCAGGCCCGTAGGACGAGGCCACGCGGGTGATGACCGTCTTTACGCCATACGACCTGGCGTACGCGTGGTAGAGTAGCTCGGCCGCCGCCTTGGTCCACCCGTAGACGGAGGACGGGAGGGGGAGGAGCGTCTCCAGGTACTTAGACCTGCCGTGCCCGTAGAGCGCGTTGAAGCTCGAAGGGAGGACGAAAACCGTAGAGGGCATGCGCCTGGCCAGCTCCATCAGCCTGAGGTGGGGCACGATGTTGCTCACGGCGGTGTAGAGGGGGCTTGAGAAGCCCAGCGGGCGGTCGGCCACCGCTATTCCCGCGTCTATAACGACGTCTACGCCAGCCAGGTCCTCGAACTCCAGGTCCTGCGTGGCCTTCCACAGGTAGGTGACGTCTACGCCGCTGAGCCTCCATGCCTCCTCCCGCCTAACCACGTCGTTCCCCTGCACCTCGTAGCCAGCCTCAGTGAGGGCCCTGGCCAGGGCCGACCCCAGGACGCCTGCCACCCCGGTTATGTGTATGCGCATAGAGAGGCAAAATAGCTGTCTTAAAAAAGATGAGCCTCCCAAGCTTGGGAGGCGGACGGCGCCCCTCTCCACGGCACCGACAGAACAGTAACGCGGCCCCCAGCTGGCGGGCGTCGCCACGTAGCCAGGACGCCAGTGGAGGAGTAGCAGGCGGGTGAGGGCCAGCGGCTGGCCCGCCCTTGTAGAGGGCCTGCCCTTAGCCGTGTAGGGGGTCGCTAGAGTACCTTGACTAGCAGGAGGTGGCCTCCCATACACGGCGACGTCAGCGCCCTGTAGCCAGCCCTCCTGGCCTTCCGGTAGACTGAGATCTTCTCGGAGTCGAAGACCCCCCTCTCTGCTAGGTACGCGATGTACCTAGCCCTGCCGAGCCACCTGTCGACGTCTCTAGCGACTACGAACTCCGGGCTGTCGCAGTCCGCCTCGGACTCCGTGAGGCACGAGAGTAGCGAGAGCGCCACCCCGTGGTGGCGGGTCTCGGAGCAGTAGGTCTTCGGCCTCAGTAGCATGAAGTAGTTGAGGATGGGCGCGTCGTCGTGCAACAGGCCTATCGCCCTGTACAGGTACCCCACCGCCACCAGGTAGAGGTCGGCCAGGGGAGGCGCCCTGCCCCTGGCCCTGCAGTAGCTGAGGGCGTCCTCCGCAACCGAGGCTATGGCCACGGGTTCGTAGGAGCTGTACTCTGGCCCGGGGCTGTGGCACTCCACCTCCTCCACGCGCTGTGCTCTACTGGCCACTTCCCATATATAGCCCATGAATATGTAGCCCCCCTTGCTCTCGAAGGGGGGCGTACACACTCCGGCCACGTCTCCCTCACGCGTGACGTAGACAGTAGGGGCCGACCCGTCCCACCGCGGCTCGAACCTGCAGAAGAGGACACAGCCCCCCGCCTCCAGCAACTCCAACAGCTCGCCCCTCTGGCTGAGGAAGTCCCGCCTCAGCTCTAGGATACGCACGGGACACAGGACGCAACGGATTTTAATTCTGTAGTTGAGATGGGCAGTGTGGCCCGACCGCGGCTTCTTCGTCCTCCAGTTCGCCACCGGCTCCGTAGTAGACATAGGAGGCGCGAGCCTCTACCCCTGGACCCTCACCCTTCTGAACAGGAGGCCAGATCTCGTAGTCGACCTCTACGAGGAGAGGATAGACCTCGGCTGGTTTAGAGGGAGGACGAGAGACGGGGCCCCGCTCGTGTTGGGAGACTGCCACAGCCTCCCGCTGAGAGACAACTCCTTCGACACCGCAGTGCTCTCAGACGTCCTGGAGCACGTCCCCGACCCGCGCCGCTGTCTAGAGGAGGCGTACCGAGTAGCCCGGAAGAGGGTAGTGGCCACAGTGCCCAGGGGGTGGCACCGCTCGCCATTTCCGCAGTACACCTACTTCTACGAAAAAGAGGTGGCGGAGCTGATCAAAGGCTTCCACTCGTTCGCCACCTACTTCGAGACGCCGTACTGGAAGGGGTTCGGTATCGTAATCTACAAAAAGTAACAAACCCCTCTTTTGTCTGGTCTGCAATGAAAACATTTAAATACTCGCTATTTTACCTCCCTCATGAAGGTGGTAACTGTAGACGGAGTTGAGAGAATAACTAGCACCTGGGGCGAGTTCTGGGAGGTTGCAAAAAAGGGAACACAGCGAAAAGAGGGTAGAGCTGAAGGAGAGTGGCGAAATGGACGTACACATCGACGTCTACCGCAATACGGTGCAGGCCAGGTTTAACGCAAGCTGGTTCAGGTTTAACATAGTCTACAGCGGTGTTAGGCCCCTCGACGAGGTTATAAAAGAGCTCGCCAAGTCTGTAAGCGAGTGGAGGGTAGTATACTCGGTGAAGTACAGAGCGGAATACAAAGTCTACGAAAGAGAGATATACTACATCGCCGTAGAGTTCGACAGGAGGGGGTACGAACGGCTCGAAGTAGAGCTCCTAACGTTCGAGTGGCCCGACCGGGAGAGGCTCACGTCTCTTATTAGCAGAGCCCTCGCTACGATCGAGACGTACCTAAATAGCTGGTAGTTTTTTCTCCCTGTCTTCTTTGTGGCTTGAAAAACTGGCCCAGGAGAGTAGAGGCTAGCCCCCACTTGTAATAGGCTTCATAATAATATGAGGAGTGAAGAACTTCCACATCCTGGCCGATTTCGGAACCCCGTTCACCCTAGGCTCCAGGTAGACGTAGACAGGAGTGTACAGCCGTGGCGGGAGCTTGAAGAGTATCTTGAGATCGCGTGCCCTAATCTTTCTGTGTCTGTTCCCACGTCTGTCTATCAGCTCGATCTCGACAGCGTTCCGCCTGGCGTCTTCTTCCGTCAGCCCTACCCCGAGTGCAAAAGACAGCTCGACTTCACGCGAGGCCGTAACGGTGACAGGGAAGATGTTACCAGGGAATTCACCGGGGGAGAAAACGCCACTAGCGGGCTTCACGACTACCGCCACTATGTCCTGCGGAGGTGGCAACTGGTTACCGCCTGCCTTCACCCTTACCACAACGGGCGCTTCGCTGGCTAGCGCCCTCCCGGTTTCACAGTCGACCCATGTCAAAAACAGTGCGTTAAGCGCGCCTTCTTCTGGTTGGGGCTCTTCCAGCCCAAGCCTTGCTGGCGTCACTGTAATGACGCCTTCGAGAACGTACGTACCGAGTAGCATGATAATTCCAGCCTGGGCCTTGATATCTGTTATGGGGCCTCCCGGGTCGAACTTCCTGTTCGCCACGCCTAAGTTAAACACCTCTTCGCCAGACGTATACAGCCTAGGCGGAGGCAAAAACTCGAAAACCCTGAACTGGTGGGGCTGGAACCCCCTTGTGGGCAACACGCCTCCCCGCACCTTAACACACACGGGCGTGTCCCTCGCCCCCTCTCTGACGTAGAACGTAATCGGTATGGAGACGGGTTGCGAGAGGCTAGCGACATTTATTTCGTAGAGACCTGAGTCGTACATGAGCCCGATAGACCAGTATCCGCGCTCTCCCTGCTCCAATACCCGCCTAACGGCGGCCTCGCCTGTATATTCAACTACGATACGGTACGAGCTGAGGGGAGGGGGGTGGTCTGTAGAAACTGGCGAGGTGCCAGGGGCATCCCCCAGAGGCTTGTCGGGCGTCTCTATATAGATGGCGCAGTTCTTGACAGGCTCCCATTCCACACCTACAACCTCCTCCTCAGCTTCTCCAGCCCACCTCACCTCTACAGGCTCTGCAGACGAGGCGAGTAGCACCCCGTCCGCAGTAACGACGCGCCACGTAACGCCACAGGTGCTCCAGACACGCAGAGCTCTTAGCCACCTGCCATCTCTACCCCTACCACTACTCCTAACCTTCACCCAAAGCTCGCCCCTAGCGATTTGAGAAGCTACTGTGCCTATAGGCCTCCTGCCAGCTTGCAACTCAACTGGCTGGAGGCTAGACTCCCTCTCCGCAGGAACGAAGCTAATAAAGTACGGAGTCCCGATAAAAACATCGTCGATTCTCACATCTAGGTGCTTGTACTCTCCGCGCACAACCCGTTTGGCAAAATCGTTAAAACAGTCTATTCTGCCATCATAAGAAATGCGTTCTTGAGGACTAGCTTTGACAGGCATATTACGTTCGGGAATTATATCGATCTCTAACTTACGTAAGTAGGGATCTAAAAACTGTCGCTCGTCTCCTATTAATATAACTCCTCTTTCTCTGTCTAGAATAGTGGGGTTGCACTGGTAGCGTAACGCCACATATGGCAGATCTGTCTTGTAGACAAACTCGTACTCTCCATCTAGCGCGAAGAGTCTGTGCGGGCCTATAGGGGCTCTATCCCCCTCAACCAGCCTTTCGTCATACCACACATGTCTGAAGCCTCCGAATTCGCGTACCGTAAGGGAGCCTTCGCGCACCACCCTCTCACCCGCAAACTCATACAATAGCCTAGCATTCGTGAGAACGGATTTCACAACTCTGACGTAGCTATAGGCGACAAACCTGCTCATGTAGAGCTGTCTTCTCTCTATTTTTTTAAAGTGCGTCAAGAAGGGGCACCTCCCACGTCCCTCTCTGTCTAGATGGCCATGGCTAGACCGGAGGCTCTAGAGACAGCTTTATGTGGCTCTTCCCCCTCTCGGCCTCCTCGCACTTCCCCACGCGGATCCTCCTCCCCATGTACTCCACGACCCCCTCGCCGCAGTCCACCGAGACATCGTTAGTGTAGATGTAGAGGTAGGGGGTCCCGTCTTCGTACTGCACGGACATCGGCGGGAGCACCAGCCCGTTGCCTGGCCTATCCGCTCTCCTGTCCATAGACGCGCCTCACACGATCTCCAGCTGGTACTGTACTGGCGGCCTGGGGCGCACCACAGGGGTCAGCCCTAGCGAGGCTAGCTTGCTCGCTGGCATGAGGAAGGAGTAGCTGTCGGACGTCGCGAAGGCTATCCCCACCAAGCCCCCGTCTGGTGTGATGACCGGGGCGCCGCTGTCCCCCCTCTCTATCAGCCTGCTGGTCACGATCGCGCCTTTTACGATCGAGGTGCCGCAGGCCCCGTAGTTCACCTTGACCACTCCGCCGAGCGCGTAGAGGAAGCCCCTCGTTACGCCCGTGGTCCTGCCACTCTTATACACTGTCAGGCCTACGTCCGTGGGGGAGGCGAAGTAGTACCCCCTTATCGGGACGTTGAGAGAGGCCACTATGTTCTCCAGCTCGACGCCCGGGTTGGGCAGGATCTTCGCCACGTCGAGCTCCACCTCGGTCGAGCCGAGCGTGGAGGCCCACGAGACGCGCCCAACCACGTCTCCGGGGTAGGCCCCGCCATCTACCGGGGATGGCTGGAGGTACGCGTTCCCCACGGTGCTCGACAGCTCGCAGACGAAGTCCATCCGCCCGGTGCAGTGGGCGCATGTGACTATGACCTCCTGGCCCGTGTACTCGTCTTTGAACATCCCACCGATGGTGCACGCAGTGCTCGTGGCGGCTGCAGCCGACACGCCAGCTATCACTGGCCTGAACCTCCCGGTCTGCACGCCTGGCGGCGCTGGCTGGGTACCGTTGAAAAACGCAGACGGTTGCGCTACTTCCTCCACGTCGGTGACGTACTCGACCCCGCCGATTTTCACAGTCCGGGGGATTAGCCTGTCTTTCGGGACCGCCTCGGGGGGCAACTTCTTCTTCACGAAGAACACAACCACTGGCTTGTCTAGCCTGTAGAGCACTCCCCCCTTCTTCTTGAAGTAAGTGTAGGCGTACCCCATAACGTTGGGGTCTTTCAGCACCTCTTCCATGTATACCTACACGGTAGCCAGTTAAAACGTTAACTTAGCAACTCCCTCAGCACCTCCCTATCTGCGTCGTTGAGCAGAACCCTCACCGACTCCTTCGCCACTGTGTTGAAGAGACAGAGGGAGTACCTCTCTACGTGGGGCCTCCTCAGCGCGCCGAAGCACACAAACCTGCCCTCCGAAAACGAGATCTTCAAAACCCTGCACCCGGCCTGGTCTGGACACGTAGGTAGCCTCAGCACGATATTTTGTCCGCCTCCACGCATACCGCCCCCTCTATGTGCCTGCACCTCCTGAGGACCACCACGGGCGTCTTGTGGAGGACAGCCCTGGCGTACGCCACGGCGAACTCTACGCACTTCTCCTCGCTGTTGAAGCCGCAGTCTATGGCTGGCCTGTCCACCTCCCCTCTCTCGCCAAACAGCAAGACGACCTCTGTACAGGGCACCTCTCTAGCTATGTAGTAAGGGGCTATCACCACTACCTCCATAGCCTAGACACGATCACCCTGTAGAGGAAGAGGCCGCCTACATATGTGAAGAGTATCGAGAAGAGCCCCTCCACGGTCTGCGCGCTGAGCCGCCCCTTGGAGAGGTCCGCCACAACCTGGGGGGTGAGGGAGACTAGCCACAGCGTCGGGAAGGAAACGAATACCATCAGAGAGAACAAATCCAACATTTTCTTCGACTCCTCCACAGACATGTCATAGAAAGATGGCCCAGAGTTAAAAAGGTGGTGTAGCTAATAGAGGCGGTAGTGGGCGATGTCTTTCGGAGCTGTGCTGGACAGATATGGGGGCTACGTCTGTTGTCGCGAGGCTACTAACGTGCAGATCATGTTGATACCACCGTCGTCGGCGCACTCGGCTGTGAAGCCGTAGGCGGAGGCCAGCTCCGACAGGGCGTTGCGGGTGAAGAAGGTGTAGTGGAAGTTGCCAGGGTAGTCCTGCCCCCCTCCTATCCAGAAGCTGAAGGCCTCGTATAGCATCTTGAAGCCGTGGCCGCCGTAGTTTCTGTCTCTCCTCTTCACCACCTTTTCGTAGATCAGCTCTATGTCTGGCGTTCTGACGACGACCCTGCCACCAGGCTTCACGTGTTGCGCGAGGCGCCTCCACAGTAGCAGTTGCGCGCGCCATGGCACGTGCTCCACGACGTCTATGGCGAGCACCTCCTCAAGAGACGAATAGGGGAAGGGCCACTCGTCTAGTATGTCCATCACTACGTTGACCCCCGGTAGCGCGCGCAGATCTACGTTTACGTACCCGGTCCTGATATCGGCGCCGCACCCCAAGTTTACTTTGAGGTGGTTCGCGTCTGCCCAGTTCCACCCCGCCTTGGTGGCCTGCTCGAAGTCCGAGGGGAGGTCCGCTATGTAGAGAGACGCAGTGGGAGACAGCTCCGAGGCCAGCCTCCTCATGCACGCCTCTTTGCTAGGCTCGTGCAGACCTGCGCAACACGCGCGCTGTATCCCGAAGCTGGAGGCGATGGCAACGCAGTCCCCCCTGGCGCTCACAACCGCCACCTCTGCGTACCTCTTGAGCAGGGAGATCTCGCGCCTCCCGAAGACCCCGCCAAACCCCTCAAGCGTCCCGTCTATGTCGAACGCGACGAGGGGCCGCCCCATAGGCAGAAGCAACCCACTAGTTAAAAACTTCTCAGAAAAAAAGAGCGCTAGCCTCTGAAGGCCTTTACGACCTCTACCAGGATCATCAGCGGGATGATCTGTGTCACAGACTCTACAACTTTTTCTATCTTCTCGCTCCTCACCGCTGTCTTGTCTCCGCCACCCTGCCGCGGGAGGCAACAACAGCCCCCTCCTACAGACACGACGCAACTACCCCCAGCCTCTAGACACGCGTCGGGGGTCAGTAGCGAAGTGCCAGCTGGGCACTGCGGTTGCTGGTACTGGGTCTGGGTGGGAGTCGGCGACGGGCCCAACCAGGACGTGTATGTCGGAGTGGGCCATACGCCCGTCTGCGTAGGCGTCTGGGTGGGAGTCTGCGTGGTGGTGCCCCCGCCACCGAAGAGGTTCGCCAGTAGTTGCGAGAGGTCGATGGTATACTCGCCACCTTCGCCTGTAGTCGTCTGGGATGGAGTTGGTTGCGGGGTGGGTTGCTGGGCTGTCTGCCCTATCGCGCTAGAGATTATGTTGTAGATGTTCTCTTTTGTAGGCGCCACGCCAGGGGGCTTCGACAGCACGGCCTTAACTACCTTGCTAAAGCCGTACTGGAAGTACGGGTAGAAGAGGCCGCAGAAGGCGTACCACGTGTTTATGTCGTTGGTCTTGGTCGGGTCCTGTTTCGCCACGAGGCTGTAAGCGTTACAGAAGGACGACTGGCCAGTTATGTAGTGGGCCATGGCCTCGGCCAGGGCCTCCGCGACCCACGTCCCGGGCAGGCTCCAGTCTACGAGGTAGAAGCTCTGGAAGACGTGGGCCACCTCGTGCGCCGCCAGCTTCGCGTTGTGGTCGCTGTCTCTGCGCCACGTCACGTAGATGTAGCTGCAGTCCTGGGCCATCGCCGTCCCCGCCTCGTACTGGTAGGAGTCGACCACGTCTATAGCTATCTTAGAGGCGCACTTCCACTCCAGGCCGCTACGTATGTACCTACGGACCATTTCGTCGAATAGCTCGACTAGCGCGCGGTCGTAGTTCACGTCGCCAGACGACCTCCTGATGTAGAAGTAGGTCCCCTCGACCCTCTGTTGCGTCGGGGTCGCCGTAGGCGAGGGAGAAGGAGACGGGGTGGCGGTCTGGGTAGGCGACTGGGTGGGGCCTCCGAACAGGCGCTGGATCAGCTCGGTGAGGTCGATCGTGTACTCAGACATATGGGGGGCATGGCCGTGGCTTAAAAAGTCCTAGACCTGGCCAGAGCAGGCGGGAGAGGGGCTACTCCATGAGGAGGGCGGGTGGCGAGCCGAGCCGCGGCCTGCTCTCTATAAACCTCCTGTAGACCTCCTCTGTGGGCCTGGCCACTTCGTTGAAGCGCTTTGCGATCTCTAGTTGCCACGGGGCGACGTACTTCTCGAAGCCCGCGTAGGGGCTCCTCTCCCTGTACCTCTCTGGCACGTGCTTCGCCAGATACACCCCGAAGGACTCCGCCCAGAGCCTGTACTGGAGCTCGTCCCACCGCCCCCTCCAGAACTCCTCGCTACCGGTAGAGTAGCGGTGGACGTAGGCCACTGGCGTGCAAGCCACGTCGTAGCCGAGCCTCGACAGGCTCATGCTGAGGTCCGGGAGCTCGGCGCCGAAGCCCCTCCCGAGGATCACCCTCCCCTCTTGGAGGTCCGCCAGCCTCCTGAGCGCCGACGAGGAGAACGCCATGAGGGGCTCGTAGCTCCACGGCTTGAGGCGGCAGTCGAAGACGTCCACCCTGTTCCTCAGAGAGATCGAAAAGACTGGCCCGTACCACGGCCTGGCCTCGGGGCCCACGCGTGGCCACATGGAGAACGGGGAGTCGAGCCTCAGCCCCTGAGCGGCCCCGTAAGTCAGGGCGTCTGCGCAGAGCCTGTTGAGGTCCCCCAACAGCAGGACGTGCGTGTCTGAGGACACCACGCAGTCGAAGCCTAGCTCCACTGCGTGCCTGAAGCCAGCGTCCCTCGCGGCGCCGAGGCCGTAGAACGCGGTGGATATCCACGTGAAGCCCCCTATGGGGATCAAGTGGACACCGTGGCCCCTCAGCGTGTCCATGTACCTCCTCACCTCTGGCGACAGCTTGTCGAAGACAAATACCGGCACCGCCCCCTGGCGGAGAAACGAGTCGACTGTTATCTTCACCGCGCGGGGGCTTTCGAGGTGGTGGACCGCCAGGACCACCGCCTTCTTCATACCCCGCGCGCCAGCACTGCCCTGTGGTGGTTTACGAAGAGGTCGTACAGCTCGCCAGGATCGTAGGCGAAGCAGTCCACCCTCCTGAGCGGTAGCTCAGTCGGGGAGAACCCCGGGAGCGCGGCCTCTACGCCACACCTGTACAGGCCGTAGTAGTAGAGTGAAGAGGTGGCGAGGGCGTGCGCCAGCGGGGCGAGGGAGCTCCCGCGGACGAGCCTGAGGAGGCCAGCGTAGAACAGAAACGTGGCCTTCGCAGTCTCCACGAGCCAGTCGCCACTCTTCTCCTCGGCTCTAAACTCGGTGTACCCGTGGCAGATCTTATAGAGGTCGTAGGGCGGGTCCTCGGCGGTTCCGTTGCCCCTGCAACGCGGCACCACCCTCAGCCTGGGCCTCCGGGCCACCCTCTCCACTACGTGTAGCGGCGCCATGGGGTGCAGGGCGACGCAGGGGTAGTAGACGCAACGCCTCCAGACGTACCTGAGCAACCCCCTCTTCAAGAGATCCACGTCTCTGCGGAGGGCTAAGCTTTAAAAATGTGCCTCCTGGCGCCTCTGTGAGGGTAGCCATAGTCTCCTCGGCGGCGCTGACGACGCCGCCTCCCTTCTACGGCGGCCTTGAGATGATAGCGTTTGCAGACGCGGTGAGGCTCTCCAAGAAGCACGACGTAGTGCTCTACGCCAAGAGGGGGAGCAGGGCCGTGGCGCAGGTATTCGCAGACGAGTACGGGCTGGACCTGTCTTTCGAAGTCGCCGAGGTGTTCGAGCACTCCGAGGCCCCGCTGAGGGTGGAGGCGGACGTGGTCATAGACCACAGCTGGGGGAAGGTGGCGGCCTCGGCGTCCCCCTCGGTCCAGGTGTTCCACGGGGTGTACAAGACGCCCCACGACGTGCCGAAGCCAGTCGGCGTGTCCAAGACGCACGCCGAGATCCTGAGGTCCCTCTACGGGAGGGCGTGGTACGTCTACGGCCACACGCTTGAGGAGATGTACCGCGCCGGGGACAGCGACAGGGAGAGGCTGTTGCTGTTCCTCGGGAGGGCGGCGAGGGAGAAGGGCCTCCTCAACTTCATAGAGGCGTGCAGGCTCCTGAGGCCGGAGGGGTTTAGGTGCGCCTTCGTGGGGGACGACTCCGCCGACTGGGAGTACGCGCTCCTGGCCTACTCCAGGGCCAGGGAGGCGGGGGTGGAGTGGCTCGGCCTCCAGCCCCACGACGTGAAGGCGTCCCTCCTGAGGAGGGCATACGCCGTGGTCGTGCTACCCCTCCCGCCCTACGTCGAGGTGTTCGGCCTCTGGGCCCTTGAGGCGTTCCTCTCTGGCACCCCGGTGATCACCACGAGGGCTGGCGCCATGGCCGAGTACGTAGTAGACGGCTGGAACGGGAGGCTCACCAGCGGCGACCCGAGGGAGGTGGCCGAGGCCGCGCTCGCTGGCTTCAGGGCGAGGCCCCACGAGCTGAGGACGTACGCGCTGGAGAACTTCTCCTCGGAGGAGATGGCCAGGAGGCTGGTGGAGATAGCCCTAGAAGAGGAGGCTACAGGCCCTGGAGCAAGAACTCCCCGTAGCTGAGCTACCTAGTCGGCGACAGGAGCCTGGTCGGTTTGTACTGGAAGGTCCTGGCGGGGGCGCCGACAGGCGAGGCGTACGTAAGCGGGCTCTGCGTAGTCGGGGCCCGGATCCGTATGCCATACACGGGGAGGAGCGGCCTCACCGGGGTGCCATCTGGCATGACCAAGCCCATAAGTAGCACCCAGGCGCCACCACCCTCGAACCACTTCACGGTGAACCTGTGCCACCCGGCGGACAGCGACGCAGTCTGGCTTTTTAGGGCAGGCCCCTGGTAGACCCAGTTGTCTATCACGAGGTTGCCATCTATGTAGAGGGCGAAGCCGTCGTCGCTGATCCACTCTATGGTGTAGGTCCCGCTTTGCGGGAGGTAGATCATGAAGTCGTATATCAACGCTATATAAGTGCTTCTACCGCTGAGTCTAATGAACCAGTATGGCATCATATCGCCCCTCCAATCGTAAAAAATATTGAAGATCTCGTAGTAGGTCGAAGGTGGCCAATACCAACAGCCACTGAACCACGCCAGGTCTATGGGCAACAGAGTAGACGTGACGAAGGTGTAGTCCGCGCTCGGTGGCTTGCTGTTTGTAGTCGCCCCGCTGTATATCTCGGCGTAGACCATGCCGTCGAGCGTGTTGGCGTTGTGCCACCTGGCCCTGGCGTTCGATATGAGGACCGGGGCGTTGCCTACCCTGTCCACACCGTCGGGCCCTATCCAGTGTATTAGGCCGTTCGCGGGCGGGCACGGGTCCCGCCAGCCGCAGGAGTACAGCCGCTGGACCTCCGTATCCGACAGCTGTCTGTTCCAGACGAAGAAGTGCGCAATTACGCCATCCAGGTTATACAAATCATTGATCGTCCACCCTCCGAGTCTAACTGGGTTGTTCACCGACCGCGAGCACGGAGAACCGCAGAGCTGGGACGGAGTCGTCCGCGTCCCGTTCAGCCAGATCACTGGCGGGTACGCCGAGTTTGGGTACGTGTTCGGCATGCTTACGGCCAAAAGATAGGGCTGTGTGGAGAAGGAGTAGCTGGGGCCGTAGACGTCGGCACAGCCCGTGTTGACGCCGACGCCGCCACAGGAGAACCATATATCGTATAGGTTCATCCCGAACAGTATCCTGTCGCCCCACGCCCTCGGCACGAACCACGAGGCGAACGTGGTGTAGGGGTTGCCGAACTGCGAAACGTTGAACCTGACTAGGTGGCCAGACCCTCCAGTGGAGTAGTTGCCGAACGGGTACATGGATATGCCAGTCGGCAAAACGCGGGAGGCCGCCAGTGGCACGGCTGTGCTGCGCCAGCTCTTTAAAAAGCGGGCGGGCGTCCACTGGCCTGGCTAGTACGCCAGCTCCATTACGTAGACCGTCCCCGTCGCGGTCGTGTAGCCGTAGAGGGCGCCTGTGTAGTTGAGGACTATGGCCGCGCCTGGGGCGACTGGGAATTTGGCCGAGGCCGAGGAGGGCCCTACATACACTGTGCCAGGGGTGCCGTTGAACAGGGCCACAGCGACCCTGTTCCCGTTGGCCCCGACTATGAGGGCCGCAGTGGGGGTGAGGGTGAGGGTGAACGTGTTCAGCGTCCCGCCCCTCAGCCTAGTGGCCGCCACGGTGCTGTCCCTCGCCAGCCCCACGAAGTCCTCGCTTATGGCGACCTTCAAGTTGCCAGCGGTGGTGCCGCGTATGTCTACGAAGTTGGCGCCGGGCTGGTTGGGGCTGGTCACAGCGAACAGAACGGGGAGCGGGTGGACGTAGATCCAGATACTGGTGATGTACCCGGTGCCACCGGTGACGTAGGCGTCGACGCAGATGGTGCCCCACTCGTTCATCGCGCCGCTCACCGTAGCGCTCGGCCACACCCAGCTGGTTGTCGTGGCAGTTATCGTGGCGCTCGAAGTGGTGCCAGTCCTCGAATCGCGTATCCTTACGTAG
>NZ_JBMFKV010000039.1:0-14616 GCF_049971835.1 Pyrobaculum sp. | reverse complement strand
CCTAGCAGCGGCTCTCCCCGTCTCAGCCACTCCTCCACCACCTCCCTCCTCACCCTCACCGGCCTCGCCGGAGCCTCCCTTGCTTTTGCGATGTCTGTGGCTGGTGGCGCCATTTAGCCTACAAACTCCGCATAAGTCTTGTCCAACGTGGCGTCCATAAATGCAGACTTGGTAAACCCCAGCTGTAGGCAGAGAAACGGCAAAATTGAGATATTGCTAGCGCTCTGCGGCTCAGCCACAGCTACTGATTCCATGGCCATGCGCATGTATCCACGGCGAGAAAATTTCCAGAAACCTCCGCCTAACAATATCGATTCATGCAGAGCATCGGCTTTGGTTACTATATACATTTTCCAATCATGCAGATTATCTAAGTCGTCATGTTTCTGGAGGGAAGATTTTCTCGTACAAGCCATAGCGGAGATGTCTGATCCATGGCTTACATCTACATCCACACAGTATACACCTCTTAAAAACCAGCTACTGCGCGAAAACTCAACTAGCGACGTCAATACCTCCTGTAGAGTTGGGTGAAGTGTTGTATATCGTGAAAATCGCCGTGACTTTGGTGGGGAGGTTTCGTAGAGAGACCTCCACAAGTCATTTGGAGGGGGTTTCTATGCTGAAGGCAGCCCAGTGACTTGGCCTACTCAAGTGGACTAGGGTGGAGAGGGGAGGCGAGACTAAGGAGGTATACTACCTCACCAGGCGGACGGCTAATGTGTTCGACATCGAAAAATAGACGTCCCATTGACTCAGAGAATATGTAATGCCAATATATGGACTGAAGCTAATAAACATGAGCCGCGATAGGTCAGGTCCATCTGGCTTAGTTGGAGCTGTAGAGAGCGACCAAATGTTAGCGCATACGTTGGAAAAATACAGAAGTGTCAACTGCCAGCCTCATCCTGGGATCTGCTCCGCCTCAGCTCGGCGGTGAGTTCGCCATGCTTCACCAGGCGCCTCACCTCAGCCACAGCCGCGGCCAGCTCCTCGACGTCGGGGCTCTCGGCGCTGTCTAGGAGGTAGCTGATGGCCTCGTCTAGCGACACCCTGCGCCCCAGCCTGGCCTCCAGCTTGGCTCTGAACTGGATGAGTCGGCGCTTCGTGCCGCTCCTCACCTTGATAGACTCTACACTTTCTACCCTCTTCACCTAATAAAAAATTACGTTCGCTGAATGAGACGCCGCCTCCCTTCGATTGTTGAAATGGCGCCGGCCGTGATTATCAAGGTGCCTCCTAGCAACGCGCTGGGGGGCGGCGTCTGGCCGAGGAATATGTATCCGAATACTGTGGCGAATACCGGATCTAGGTAGCTCAGCACTGCGGCTAGGTGTATATCCAGTTTTTTCAAGGCATCGTACCAGAGGGCCAGCGCCAGCAAGGTATTTACGATTGACGCAAATAGGATCGCGGCCAGCGCCGTGGGGGTTATGTCTACGTGTGTAATTACGAGGAACGGCGATGTGATGACAGAGGCGTATACCGCCTGGTTGAATACCAGATCTAGGGGCCTAGTCTTGGCGGAGGCGTATTTATTTGTGACGATCAGCCCGCCGTAGGCGGCGCCGCTCGCCAAGGCGACGGCCGCCCCCGCGCCGGCGTGGCTGAAGCTGGGGGCGACTGTGAGGGCGACGCCTGTAAAGGCCAGCGCGGCGGCCAGCGCCTTAGTAGGCGTTAGCCTCATGCCTAAGAGGTGCGCGGCTAGCATCGCGAAGATAGGTCCTGTGTAGTAGAGCAGAACCGCCTCCGACACGGTTACCAGCCTCACCGCGTAGAACAGCAGAATCCAGTTGAGAGCTAGGAAGACGCCGGACAACGCCACGTGGAGATCTAAAACGAGCCGCGTCTTTAGCAGGAGCCAGAGAACACACGCGGCTATAGATACTCTAAAGAAGACGAAGACAGGCGCGGGCAGTCCCGAGTATATAGCCACTACGGGGACGCTCCCCCACAGGGCGGTTACCACAACCATCTCAAGAACCCCCAGCTTCATACCTTCTTGAAGACAAGGACGTGGGTGCCGCTCCCCCACTTCCCAGGCCCCGTGGAGTAGACCTTATAGTGGCTCAACAACCTCAGCCCGTGCTCTGCCGCCTCATCTATAAACCTCGCTACTGAGGTCTTCCCCTCCTCTATGTTGGCGACGCCTAGTAAAAGCGACGAGAGTTCAAGGTAGAAGAAGTTGAGAAACGCCTCTTCTACGCCGATGCTCAGATCTCCGATTTTTTCATATACTTCTACATACGCCTTAGCTGTAAATGCAAGCGCTGGCCTTAGCCGACCCCTTGACGCGTAGAAGTAGGCGGATTCGAGAGCTTCGCGGCAACACTTAATAGGTATGTCTAGGAGGTAGGTGAGGTGGTGCTGTATGAGGCTCAGCGCTCTACTCCTCTCGTCGTGGTGCTCTCCGATAAACTCGTCGGATACTATTAGAATGCCCCCCTCTCTTAGGCGGCTACCTACTTCTCTAAGGAAATTTGGTATGTGGTGAGAGGCGCCGAATGAAATAACGGCGCTGGCCCCGCTGGGTATTTCGTCCACCGTTTTATACCCGGAGAGAGCCCTAAACACGGCGGCGGGCTCTATACATAAGATTTCAATTCCGAGTATTTCCCTGAGCGCCGCCTCGTGTATCCCGGGGCCGCACCCCACGCTGACTACCTCATCTACGCCGCGGCGGTACAGCTCGTAGGCCACGTACACCGCCTGCTCGGCGTAGCCCGGGTGCAGAGGCTCATATATGAAATACCGAACTGCATCGATATTGGACTCAAACGTCGAGCTCCCCCTTTCGATCCCGGCCTCTTTGACTTTTTTAAAGTTGTCAACCACCACCCGGGGCACCGCAAGCCTCCCCGACAGCGTCTCTAACTCTGCGGTTAATATATCGCCAGCTAGACTTTCGCGCTCCGGCCGATGCCGGGTGTTGACTGCTCTCACTAAGTCAGAGAGTAGCTCGTTGCTGACTACGTCATCTATGAGATCTCTATAACGCGGGAAGTGTGGAGCGGCGCGCCTCGCGGGCGGTGAGGATTCCTCAAACCTCTCGCCGTATCTCATTATGACAAGGGCGACCGTTTCGCCGGCCACCCCCAGGTATATATGTTCTAGGCCTCCATTGAAAACTGCTCTCTTCCCCCGCCATATGAACTGGGGACTCTCCACACATCCCGCAACCATCGCCCCATCCACCACATACACCTCCTCTAGGGGATTGCTCCCGTGGGGCGCGGCCCTCCTGTAGCCGCCGCGGCTTAGCTTCATTAGATACACCTCCCGGCCGTGTCCACGTTCTATAAGACGAACCTCGATGCCGCCGTCTTTGATTACAATATCGTAGGGCGCCAGTTCGCCAAAGGTGACCCCCAACGCGTTGGCGATGCTCCACAAAGTGGTTATGGTTGGCATAATTTTGCCGTTTTCAATATCCCACAGAGTAGACTTCGACACGCCGGCCAGCTTCGCCAATTGAGTAATGCTCAGCCCCCTCCTCTCTCTCAATTCAGAAATCCTTCTCCCCAGCGAATTATCCACGCCGGTTCGAAATTACGAACTTAAAAACATTCTAATCTCGGATACAGCCTCGATGCATTTGAGTTTTGATAACTTAGATGTCACGATGTAGCTACACACCGTCTAATATTGAAGTGACCTAATAAGGTGTTAGCTGAGATGCAGAAGAAAGATTAAAAGTGTGGAGGGGAGGAAAAAACCGGGTTTTTAGGATATTTGGAGCGTGGCTGTGCCGTTGTATGTAGCGTAGCCGGGCTGGCCTAGTGTCTTGACCACGGCGCGGTACCGCCCGTTGTAGTAGTGGAGGGATATCAAGGCGTTGCCGGTGTAGATGGTTAGGTGGGCTCCGCGGGGGCCGACGGCGCCGTACACGCTCTTAGCCGTGTATGTGTTGCCGCCTAGCTGGACGGTGCCTGTGCCGTATACAACCCTGCCGTAGGGCGACGTGGCGTTGGCGTTTACCACGTCTATGTTTAGGCTGACGTTTATGCCGTCTCCGGTAATGGTGAGCTTTCTACTGGTCGCGTAGAGGATGGCGTTGGCCCCCCTCCCTCCGCAACGGCCGGCGGCTATCCAGCCGCCCTTGGCTCCGTGCCACCAGTGCTTAGCCGTGGAGGCTTTTTCCGCGGCTCCCTGTGCCGTGTTGGCCGTGTTTTGGGCGTAGGCCAGCGCGGCCGCGGCAATTATGAGCGCCGCGGCCACCGCCAGCGCCGCTGTTCGCGCCTTCATGGGTGTGGGTTGTGCCGCGGTTTATAAAGTGGACTCACTTTTGGTGAGTTTTTTAAGGCCGGGGGCTGGGCGTTGTGTGGAGGTTTACGTGGGGACCTCCGGCTGGCTGTATTCGTGGAATTTGGGGAGGTCGCTGAGGTGGTATGTGGAGAACTCGGGCCTCAACGCGGTGGAGCTCAACGCCAGCTTCTACAGGATGCCGACGGCGGGGCAGGTGAGGGGCTGGGCGGAGGTGGGGCGCGGGTTGAGGTGGTCTGTGAAGGTGTTCCGAGGCGTTACCCACTTCGGCAAGCTCTCAGAGAGGTCGATGGAGCTCCTAAGGCGGTTTCTCGCGCTGTTCGAGCCCATGGAGGGGCTGGTGGATTTCTACCTATTCCAGATGCCGCCCGCGTTCCGGAGAAGCGGCGTCAACATGTCCAGGGTGGAGAGGGTGGCCGCCCTCCTGGACGGGAGGGCCGCCTTCGAGTTTAGGCACCCCTCTTGGTTTGTGGAGGACGTGGTGGAGTGGGCTGAGCGAATCGGCGTCACCTTGGTGTCTGTGGATTCGCCCGACGCGTCGTGGGTCGTGTCCACAGGCGGCGTCGTGTATCTGAGGATGCACGGGAGGACTTTCTGGTACTCCCACTACTACGAGGCTGAGGAGCTTAGGGAGGTCGCGGAGAGGGTGGCCGCCCTCCGCCCCCGCAGGGTCTACGTCTTTTTCAACAACAACCACGCCATGCTTGAAAACGCGAGGTCTATGTTAGCTCTTCTGCGGGGCGAGTACGCCCGCTATTAGCTCCGCGCCGAAGTACATAAGGAGCGCCGCCAGCGCCGCGAGAAACACGGCGTATAGCCTGGCGGAGAGCAGGCGGGCCGCGGCGCGGCCTAGGGAGGCCATTAGGGTCAGCCAGAAGTAGTCCATCCAGACGTGCGCGGCGTATACAACCGCAAAGACGTGGAGGGGCTGTGCCGAGAGGGCGGCGACTACGGGCAGAGCCACGGTGACCCACCAGATTAGGAAGTAGGGGTTTAGGGCGGTCAGCGCGAAGCCGGCGACGAGGGGGTTCGCAAACCGAGAGGCCGGCAACGACGGCGGGACCCCCCTCGCTATGGCCCAGGCGTCTCTCAGCAGGAGGTATGAGAAGTAGGCTATGAAGAAGACGGCGGCCAGCGCCATGGGGATTTTGTAGCCCCCCACGTCTATCTGCTTTAGGATGTAGGCCAACGCGGCTACGTAGGGCAGTTCAAAAGCCATGTGGCCCAGGGCAATCAACAGCCCCGCCCTCCACCCCCTCGCGGAGCCCAGGGCCACAGCCGAGGCGGTTAGGGGGCCGGGGGAAAAGGCCCCCGAGGGGGTGATGGCCATAACCGAGATGACCAGGGGAAGCGCGTCCATGACCACTAGATATATTGCTATTATATCTTTCGCTACGGTTTCAATAGAGCAGTCGTGGTATATGTTTAAATAGAGCAATCGGAGCATATCTTATGCGGGTTGCGGTATTAGTAGATAACTACTTAACAAACCCCACCACCCTCAGGCTTAGGCTGTTGGCCGAGTGGGGCTTCGCGGCGTATCTCTACGACTACAGAATTCTGTACGACACCGGCCTCTCCGGCAAGGCTCTTCTCAACAATATGCAGGCTCTCGGGATCGGGCCAGACGAGCCGGAGATACTGGTGTTTAGCCACCGCCATATAGACCACACGGGCGGGCTAAAAGCCCTGCTCAATGCCAGGAGCAGGCCCCTCACCATCATAGCACATGAAAACCTCTTCGCGAAGGCCTACGCCAAGGACGACATGGGGGAGGTGGAGATAGGCGTCGACTTTACAAAAGACTTTCTAGAGTCGAGGGGGGCAAAGCTCATCCTGGTAAAGGGACCGTATAAAGTGGCGGAGGGGGTGTGGGCCTCGGGCGAGATTCCGAGGCGCTGGGGGCCGAGCCACACCGGCGCCGTGGCGGACCCCGTCCCGGACGACATGGCTCTCTACGTTAAGCACCCCCGCGGGCTGGTCGCGTTGACCGGCTGCGGCCACGCGGGGGTTGAGAACATAGTGGAGTACGGCCTGGAGGTGACCGGGGCGGAGAGGCTCTATGCCATAATCGGCGGTCTCCACTTCATGGGCCTTCCGGAAGCCAGAATTCGCGAAGTCGCGGAGTACCTAAAGAAGAGGAGCCCAGGCCTAGTGGTGGGCACACACTGCACCGGCATTTCCGGCATCGCCGCGCTCCAAGCGGCGCTACCCGGCGTCGCGAGGCAGGGCGGGGCCGGCCTGGTGCTGGATCTATAGCTTTTAAAAAAGGCCTTTCTCAAACCAACATGTTTAGGCTTGGGATTGTGCAGAGGGCGCCGGGGCCTGTGGAGAAGGTTGTGGACATGGTGGCTGGGGCCAGGGCTGACCTAATCATCTTGCCGGAGTACTCCCTCTTCGACCCCACGGGGATGGGGCCGGAGGAGGTGTGGAGCAACGCCTCGGCGCTGGATAAATTCGCCGAGGGGCTGGCTAAAATCGCCGCGGAGACCGGGGCCTACGTGGCGGGCGCGTTTCTCGAAAGGGGGCCGCGGCCTAGGGTGTACAACACCACCGTGCTCGTGGAGCCAGGCGGCGGGGTCGTCGGCCTCTATAGAAAAACCCACCTCTTCGACGCATACGGCTACAGGGAGTCCGACGTGGTGGAGCCGGGCGCCGAGCTTTCTCAGATATACGACGTGAGGGGGGTAAAGGTGGGCTTCGCCGTGTGCTTCGAGCTGAGGTTCCCCGAGGTGTTTAGAGAGCTGGCCCTGGGGGGCGCCCAGCTGGTGGCTGTCCCCGCCGCATGGTACTCGGGACCGCTGAAGGAGGAGACCCTCCACATCCTGGCACGGGCCCGAGCCGTCGAGAACGGCGTATACGTGGCGGTGGCCGCGTCGTACAGCCAGCGCTTCACCGGCCGTTCGCTGGTGGTCAACCCCTTCGGCGTGGTGGAGGCGGAGCTGGGAGTAGGCGAGAGGTTTAGAGTAGTGGAGGTCGACCCCAGCCTGGTGGAGGAGGCGAGGAGGACGGTGCCAGTTTTAAATCTCAGGAAGCCCCACCTCTACAAGAGGACCTGCGGCTGTGATGAACATGGGAACGGCCGACAGGTGGCGACGGCTTGATTAGCTGATCAGCTCCGCCGGAATTGTCACCGCTCATGGCAGCGAAGAGCTCATCACCGCCGTTTACAGCTTATATGGATATAGAACTGCCCCCGCCTCTCGAAACCCTGGCCGGGGGGCTTGGCGTATGTGGTGCAGTCAGGGATCCCCGCCTCTAGAAACGCGGCGTGTCTATTCCTACAGCTCTCGCACTCTCCGCAGTGGGCCTCGCCAGATTTGTAGCACGACCAAGTCTCGTACACCAAGTCGCCGACCTCGTCGTAGCACATCTTAAGCAGTTGCGACTTCCTGAGCCCCTCTCTAGAAGGCGTCCACACCTCTACGGTACGCTCGGCGCGGAAGTGGCAGATGCGCAGGGCTGCCTGCAGAGCCTCTACACATTCGGGCGAGCAGTCGGGGTACAGAGGCTCCCATGTATCCTCTCGAGGCCTCACGTCGTCGTAGTGGGAGCCCAGTATTACATAGGTCTTCACCCCCCTCCCCACGGTGTAGGCGTAGGCCGTGGCCACGGCGGCCATCACCACGTTCCTGATGGGCACCACGACCGTTGGGGTGTAGCTCGCCTCCACGTTCACCGCGGCGTCTGTAAGCTGAGTGCCGCGCCAGAGCTCCCTCAGCGATGAGAGGTCTACCACTCTGTGCTCCACCACGCGGCCCCAGCCCCTCCCCGCCGCCACCTCGTCGAGCCTCCGGAGGAGGACCTGCGCCCTCTCAACCTCGACAACGGCCTTCTGGCCGTAGAGGAAGGAGAGGGCGTGGACGTCGCAACCCCTCCTCAGCCACAGCGCCGTGTAGCAGGTGCTGTCAGGCCCGCCTGAGACCACCGCGACGGCTTTACAAGGCTTTTCAATAATCACGGCGTCGCGGGCGCCTCGGCGGCGGCCAGCTCGATAAGAATTGCCCTTTCAAAACAGAGATCGCGTATTGACAAGACGCCTACAAGCTCGCCGTTTCTATCCACCACCACGACATGTCTAATGTTGTGTTGCCTCATCTTCTCAGCGGCGACGCGGACTGGATCCGTGTCCAGCACCGTAATTGGCGGGTTGGCTATCGACGAGGCGGGGCCGTCGAGATCTAGCCTCTGAGCCACGGCCCTCAAGACATCTCGCTCGGAGACCACCGCCACAGGCTTTTTAGGATTGTCCCTAGCTGTAAGCACGGCCAGGCCCACCCTATTCTTTGCGAGTACTACAGCGACCTCCCTAATCGTGGCCGTCTCCGGAAGAGAGATGGGAGACCTCTTTAGAAGATCTCTGACTACCAACATATACGTAGCTTATCCCTTTGTTTATATACTTTAATACGTGTAAAGCACATCGACGGGAAACCCCAGATCTATATTCAGCCCGCTCCTCGCCACCAATACAGAGGCCCCCACGACGCGTGCCCCGGCCTTGGCGGCGAGGCCCGCCAGAGCTCTCAGCGTCTTGCCAGTACGCGCGATGTCGTCAACGATAAATACCGCGTCGCCGCGCCTCAGCTGGGCGGCGGGCACGTAGAGAGTCACAGGCCTGCCCTCCCTGAGGTATGTGTATTCGTAGTTCTCCACCCCCGGCTCCCTATACGTCTTAGCCACCACAAGCGACGCCTCAAACCTCGACGCCGCCGCCACGGCGAGGGGTATGCCGTCTGCCGCCGCCGTGAGCACCACGTCCACCTCCACATCCGGAAACCTCCACGTGAGGTATATCTCGTAGAGGCGCCAGAAGTCCGGCGTGTTTACAAAAGACATGTCGACATAAGTATCGTACATCCGGAACTTCGCCTTAACCACCTCAGTTATTGGATACCTCTCCCTCAACTTCGCCAAAATCTCCCCCGCAGTCTCCACAGAGGGAAGCATGTCGCCAGTGACGTAGCGGGATAAGACGCTCTCGGGTATGTCCAGCACGGCGGACAGCTCCCTGTAGGTCACCCCCAGCAGGCCCTTGACGGACTTCAAGTAGCCAACGGCGTCCAGCTGTGTCCTCACCCCCTCGATCCGCTTCACGCATACGAAACACTGGGAGAAATTAAACAAATTCCCTGCCTACCACACTCCTCGCGATGATTAGCTTAAGGATATTTTCAGCACCTTCCGCCCCCACGTAGTAGGACAGCACCCCGAGGAGGGACCTCGCCACGTTCGTCTCCTTGAAATAAGAGGCGCCGCCGAACCACTTCATAACCTCCAGCCCCACCTCCACCGCCAGGCTGACCGCAAGATACTTAGCCGAGGCCCCCGCAGTGGCGACCTCCTGAACCGAGAAGGCGGGGTCCCCGCCGTAGTGCCTATCCGCCACCCACGCCGCTTTATAAACCGCGAGCCTAGCCGCCTCCAGCCTCGCGTACAACTCGGCGAATTTAAACGACACCGCCTGGTAGGAGGCGATGGGCTTCCCGAAGACAACTCTCTGCTTAATCCACTCCAGCGCCCGGTCCATAAGCCACCTCGCCGCCCCGATGGAGGCGGCCCCTATGATGGTTCTGGCCAGGTTGAAGCCCTCCATCGCCACCTTAAACCCCCCATTCAACTCACCCAGCATAAAAACCTCCTCCACCGGCAACCCCTCCAACATGAGGTAGCCAGTGGGCAGGCCGTGCCGCCCCACCTCCTCCCAGTCCCTATGGCTGAAGCCCGGGCTCACCCTCCCCCTCCTCTTCAACATGGCGAGGAACACAGTTATCCCCCTGTGCCTGTCCTCGGGCCTGCCCGTCCGCGTAATAGCCACCACGCCCCCGCCGTACGGCAGGTTTAGGATTGTGGTCACCCCAGTAACCATGTTCTTCTCCCCGTAGAGCCTCCAGACGCCGCCATCCTCCCTAACCGCCTTCGTCTGCACAGAAGCCACGTCGCTACCCCCCTGCGGCTCCGTGGAGCCTATGCCGATAAACGCGCGGCCCCTGGCCACCTCCGGCAGAACCTCGCCCTTCACCTCCTCCCTACCATAGCGCTGAACCACGTAAGGCCACGCCGTCTCCAGCAACATGTAGACAGCGGTGGCGAGGGAAGGATCCGCGTAAGCCAGCTCCTCAGCCGCCAAGGCGGCTTGTAGAAACGTGCCGTCCTGCCCCCCGTATTTAGAACTCAGAGGGATGCACAGCAGGCCCGCCTCCCCAAGCCTCGCCGCCACCTCCTCAATAGGCCACCTCCTCTCGTCAATCTCAACCCACCGGGGGGCAATAACCCTCTCCGCAAAAGCCCTAACCGACTCTAGAAAAAGCTTGTCCTCTCTCGACAAGCCGAAGTCCATATATTCCACTACATACTCTATTTAAATGATAACCTACCAGCTGTACCAAGACAGCTTCGCCATCTACTACAAAGGCCGGAAAATACCCACCATAGCACTATATACAACCCCCACACTCCACTACATACAACACGTCGCGCCATACGTAGCCAAGAGGCTGGCGGAGATGGGAATAACAGAGTTCAGACACAGCAATCCCCACGCGGCGAGAATCATCGAAATCGCATGCAACTGGCACTGCAGACAATCCCCAACAGGCGCCGACATAGACAAGGTGCTGGAGGAGGCGTACTACAACCACCTAGCCGACAGAATAATGGCACAGACCCCCTCGGCAGACGCGCTGGTAATACCCTGCGCAGACAAGCCCCTGGCGCGCGCCCTGGCCAAAAGAGCGAGAGAACACGCCCCAGACCTCACCCTAATAGCGTCGAGATACGGGGGGGACTGCCCCCAGGCGGACTACACCCACGACCCACAGCCCATAGACACCCCCCTCCCCCTAGGTCCCACCTCCAGAGCCGCCCTACACACAGCCACCTGGGCCATAGGCGAGGGAGTGGCGGAGGCCCCCCTAACGCCACTATTAGACGCGGATTGCGTCATTGCGCACCAGAGAGAAAGCCAGACCTCATGAACGTCGAAGCCGCGAAAGATAGCAACGGTGGCTTCTGTAGATCTTTCCTACTGTCGCCCGCTACCTAACGCACCAAATCAATGTATGAGCTACGGGTCTGCGCACAGGATCTTTAAAAAGTAGACGGAGCTAGAAGTGTCGAGTCTGAAGAGGTTTATCAGGATAACTATGGCGGCGGCTTGTGCGTAGCTATGGCGCCTTTTTCGGCGAGCGTCTTTATGTCGTCGTCGGTGTACCCCAACTCTCTTAGTACTTCTTCTGTGTGCTGGCCCAAGGCCGGCGGAGGTGTGTAGTTGCCTACCTCCATGGAGTGGGTATTTATCGGCGATCTCAACATCTTTACTACGCCGTGAGGACCCCGCCGCTCTATTAAAACCCCCCTATAAAGTATATGGGGATCTGAAAAAACTTGTGCGAGGTTGTACACCGGAGCCGCTGGGACCCCGCTACTCCATAATAACTTAACCCAGTAACTAACCTCCCTATCTGCAAATAACTGCTCTAGTATTTTCACTAGCAACTCCCTATTTTTTTACCCTGTCCGTATTTGTCTTGAAGCGCGGGTCCTCGGCGAGATCGGGCCTGCCTATTGCATCGCAAAACCGCCGCCATATATGGTCACTACCAACAGCGAGTATGAAGTACCCATCTTTTGCCTTAAAGGCTTGATACGGCACTATGGTGGGGTGAGCACTTCCCATGCGCCTTGGCACCTCCCCACTGGCGAAGTAGTAGCCGGCTTGGTGTGTTAGTAAACGAAACAGCGGCCTCTATCAGCGGAATCTCAATGAAACCATGAAGGTTGCTGAGGACAGCCGCCGTCACCGCTAGGGCACAGTAGAAGCCCGCGGCTATGTCGGTAATAGGGACGGCAAATTTTACAGGTGGGCCATCTGGCTCACCTGTTAAGTCCATCAAGCCAGACATAGCCAAAGCCACTAGATCGTAGGCCGGTAGCTCCCTATAGGGCCCCTCTCCGAACCCCGAGATAGAGCAGTAGACAATATTGGGGTTGTGTCTCTTTAATGTGTTGTAATCAACACCTAGCTTCTCAGCCACGCCAGGTCTGAAGTTTTCCACAACTACACGCGCCGTCTTTACCAAGCGGTATACCACCTCCCTTCCCTCGCTCCTCTTCAAGTCTAGAACAACAGACTTCTTACCTCTGTTAACACTTGCGAAATACGCGCTGTACTTCTCCCCGTAGGAGGGCGGCCCCCAGTCTCTGGCGTGATCCCCCTCCGGGGGCTCTATCTTAATCACGTCGGCGCCAAGATCTGCCAAAAGCATAGTGGCGAAGGGACCCGCCATCGTAGCTGTGAAATCCAAAACCCTCACACCTAAAAGCGGTCTGCTCATAGTAACTTAAACCTAGCCAATAGGTAAAACACTGCCAATGCTACTGCGCCCACGGCGTTCAGCATCCAGCTGGGCGCGATTAACAAAACGCCGGTGAAAAGCGCGAGCGATCTATACAAAGTCCCTATACCCTTGCCAGCCACCCACCCAACATTAGCAATTGTAAAAGCCCAAATAGCACCTAGCGTTAACAACATCTTCATAGTGAACATAGTTAAGGTAAACTGTACGCCGGCTGTGAGTAGAGTAGGCATTATTAAAATCGCCGTAGACTCGTAGCTTGTTAGGAACAGCGCCGCCACTATGTACTTAGGAAGCGCCACCTTGGCGGCTTTTATACCAACATCAATTGGATTGGTCCCAAAGACCGAGGCCGCCGCGAAGTTTGAGAGTCCCACCGGGGGCGTTATGTCGGCTAACACAGCGTAGTAAAACAGGAACATGTGGGTAGCGAGCACAGCAGCCTGCTCCGGCATACCCGAGGCCGTGGCGAATCTTATAATCGCAGGCGCGGTCAGTAGCGAGGCAGTGATATAGGTAGCGGTCGGCGGAACCCCCATGCCTAGTATTAGAGAAAACACTGCTACGAATAACAGAGCGACGTAAAGAGAATTCGCGAGATTCATCAGAAAAACTGAGAAAGTAGTCCCCAATCCAGAGACGACTACCATAGACATTATGAAGTTGGCCACGACTATCGAGCTACCAACCGAGATAAGGAGTTTAAATCCATTAGCCAGCCCCTCTATAATCGCGCTACTACTTGGTCTCGTCTTAGTAAAAAACGCTATAATAATTGATATAATTGTAGAAATAACCACCGCAGCTGTGATAGTATAGCCTAGAAACAATATGGCAAGAACTGAAATGATAGGCAGAATGCCGGCCCACCCATCGTTTTTAAACCAATCAAGCAACCTCTCTTTTTCAATATCCAGCTCTCTCAGACCAGCCTTTGCGACGTAATACTCATTATAAAGCAGAATAGAAGTTATGTAGAGTATAACTACCGGTACTGACATTATCATAATCCAAGCGTATGGTATAGCTAGTATCTCAGCCATTACAAAGGCTACAGCTCCAAGAATCGGCGGCGTTATCAATGCCACAGTTCCAGCATTAGCCACAAGCCCAGCGGCTGTGACGTCGTCATAGCCGGCTTTTCTAAAGGCGTCTTTCAAGGCATTGCCTACATACGCTGCATCAGCCGCACCTGACCCAGACACCATGCCCTGCACAACGCCCATAATAGCCGCGGCGCGGCCAACACTCTGAGGCTTTCTGCCCAATACCGCAAATACCCCCCTAGCCAGCTTATCGCCGAGCTTCAGAGAGGACAGCAACGCGCCGAATATGGCAAAATAAACTATGTAAGAAACCGACACGTCGGTGACGGTGCCAAAGAGTGCGGCCTCAGTCTCGATATAGGTTTTGCCAATCAGGAAGTCGACGCCGAAGCCGGGTATCTTCCAAGGCGGAGGAAATATGAAGCCAAACATGTTATAAAGCATGAAAATTAACGCGAGTATTGACAACACGCCACCCACAAATCTGTAAACCACGCCCATTAGCAACAGAGTGAGACCCCAGCCCATTGCTAGATCCCAAGGCTCCGGCGTGACCGCCCTATAAATCAACTGCTCGTAATTCACGACTAGGTATATATACGGCAAGAACGCCATAGCCGCCCCCACCAAATCCAGTTCCCTCTTGTACTTAGCAGTCAGCGGCCCCACGGCTATGATATAGGCGAGAAATACGAATAATATCTCAAGAGGCCCAATATGCGGTATTAGGTAAAGCGTCGGTATCAACGCAAACACCGACATCAAATACCCCGCAAATGGGGATGGCCGCGGCGGATATACATAGGAGTGGAGATACCCAGCGGTGACTATAAACCACACATGTGTTGCCCTAACGATCTGAGTGAGGTCAAAAATTGGTATCCTGGCTACATAGCTTAGGGGAGTGTATGGGTGGAAGAATAGGTAGAGGTGGTAAACAGAGGCAACTG
>NZ_JBMFKV010000038.1:0-15012 GCF_049971835.1 Pyrobaculum sp. | reverse complement strand
AGCCTCTTCCCACGATCCATATAATGCTACGAGATAGGGCCTTATGAATACGAAAAGCACTAAATATATAGCTGTTAATCTATGTATCGCGAAGAACAGCCGCTCGTAATTGAGGCTTCTGAACCACTCCCCTATACCCCTGCCGGCTCTCATGGCCTCCTCCTCCTCAGTATTGCGGCTTTTAATAGCTGTATTGCATATCCCGGATCCACGCCGCGGGGACACACGGCGCTACATGTATACGCCAGGTGGCACGGCCACACGCCGTCTTCCGTGTCAATTAGCTTTTTCCTTTCCTCCCATCCCTTGTCCCTACTGTCGGCGCTCCACCTATATGCCGCGTTCAGCGCCATGGGGCCGAGGAACTTGTTGTTAGATCCCAGAATTGGGCACGCAGCCATACACAATCCACACTGGATGCAGTATGCAAAATTATAATACCTTTCGAGCTCCTCAGGCTTCTGGCCAAACTCCTTGTCACTCTCATATACCTCCTTTACATCTCGAATTATATACGGCTTCACCGCCTTCACCTTTTCAAAATCGGGCTCGAGGTCAACCACGAGATCTTTAACAACTTTGTGGTTCCAAAGCGGCTCCACTACTATGTGGCTGTCTCCCAGCTCTGAGAGTAGCGTCTGGCATGCTAGACGAGGCACGCCATTTATCACCATTCCGCAAGACCCGCAAATGGCCATGCGGCAACTATAACGAACCGCCAGTGTGGGGTCTTGTTCCTCTTTTATTTTAACCAGTACATCAAGCACTGAAATCTTTTCCGAAGGCGCCTCGACTCTATACTCCTGCCACCAGGTTCTCGACCCGTCGAATCTCTTCACCTTGACGACTAGGGACTTCATGTTAATACTTCCTTTCTTCCGGTTGCCATTTGGTTATTGTAACTGGCGTATATACTAGCTTCAACTCGCCGCCGTACATATAGACAACTGTGTGCTTAAGCCAGTTAACATCGTCTCTTTTTGGGTAGTCTAACCGGTAGTGGGCTCCCCTAGACTCCGACCTCGCATAGGCGCCGATGCCTACAACCAGTGCTAAATCTAGCATGCCGTCTACTTCAAGCGCATCTTTCAAATTCTGGTTGTAAACACGGCTACTGTCAACAACTCTGAAGGAGGTAAACTCTCTGAGCTTTTTAAGTTTGGCGAGGCCCTCCGCCATGGAAGAACCATGTCTAAATGGTCCGAAGTGCTCCTCCATTATGTCGTTCAACTGTTTCTTCACCTCGTAGGGAGAGGGGGCGTTCTGCTCTTTATGTAGGAGTCTATCAGACACGCGGCTTTCTTCGCTTTTTGCGACGTCAAGCAGTTTCCCGTCTGGCGAGGGGGGTTGCGAGGTCTCCAGGACGTATTTAGCGGCTTGTTCTCCTGTGAGTCTGCCCCAGACAGAGCACTCGCTTAGCGAATTAGAGCCGAGTCTATTAGCGCCGTGTATACTGACGGCCGCCGCCTCGCCAGCTGCCCACAGGCCCCTAACCCATTTGCCGTCCGCAGTCAATACACGGCCCCATGTATCTGTATGTATTCCCCCCATTATGTAGTGGACAGCCGGCCTCACCGGGATGGGCTCCGACAGAACGTCGACGCCGGTGTACTTATGTGCAAGCTCTCTAATAAATGGAATACGTCTGTTAATCTTCTCCTCACCTAGGTGCCTGAGATCCAGCCCGACGTAACACATACCTGATTCGTGCTGGAACCCTCTCCCCTCCATACACTCCGTCAATATGGCCCTCGACACTATATCCCTGGGGGCGAGCTCCATCCTCTGGGGGGCGTACCTTTTCATAAAGCGCTCTCCCTCCTTGTTTATTAGATAACCCCCCTCGCCCCTGGCCGCCTCGCTTACAAGTATCCCGCTAGGGACCAGGGCTGTGGGGTGCCACTGGACAAACTCCATATCCTTTATGGCAAGCCCCGCCCTCAGGGCGTACCCCAGAGTCTCGCCAGTGGTGGAGTGCGCAGTAGTGGTGAAGTGGTAGAGCCTGCCGGCGCCCCCCGTCGCGATAATCCCAGCCTTTCCGTAGAAAAATTTGAACTCTCCTCTCTTCAAGTCGTACGCAGTGACGCCCCTAAATTCACCGTCTTCAATAATGAATTTGGTTACGAAGTGTTCGTGGTATACGTGGATGTTGTCGAATCTCCTGGTTTCTGAAAACAGCGTGGACATTATGAAAAACCCCGTCTTGTCGGCGGCGAAGGTGGTTCTGGGAATCGACATCCCGCCAAAAGGCCTCTGCGAAATCCGGCCATCTGGCTCCCTGCTCCAGGGCACGCCTATTCTCTCGAGATACCTCACCTCCTTAGGCGCGTACTCCACGAGAATCTGTACTGCGTCTTGATCTGCGAGGAAGTCGCTGCCCTTAACGGTGTCGTAGGCATGTAGCTCCAGCGAGTCGCCGGTTTTATCGGGATAGAGAACCGCCGACATGCCGCCTTCTGCAGATAAGCTGTGGCTACGCATCGCCTGTATCTTCGACAAAATTGCTATTGATATCCTCCCGCCGCTGGCCCACGCCGCCGCGGTGGCGGCCCTTAAGCCAGCAATTCCAGAGCCGACTATAATTAGGTCGTACTTCAAAACCTCCATAGTAATTCAGTATGTTTGAGATAATTAATTATTATTTCGACAGGAGCCCAAAGCTTATTCATCTACACGGCGGCAAGGTTTAAAACTACAGATCCAGGGGAGTTAGTGGCTTTATCTGTTGTGTGGATAAGACGTGAGGGTGTAGATCTCTGCGAGGGACAGGTGCTGGCTAGATGTTGCATAGGAGAGATATGTGCAGATGTGCCGATAGACGCCCAGGTGGCGCCCGGCGTCTATCCGCTCGAAGAGGCGGCTAAGTCACCAAGTCTGAAAACGTGTATCGAGGTGTTAAATCGACAGAAAGAAAAAGGTCTGCGGAGAATAGAGGTATGTAAACAGAGAGAATCGACTAAGTGTGCCAAGAAACTCGCGGAACAGATACTTTTGAAATACGGAGGACCCATCCTCCTGGTGGGGTTCAGCGACGGCGTTGCCAATGTGTTGCTTTCTTTTACCGATGGCGCAGTCGCCGACGCCGAGGGCAGGCTCTATCCCTACGAATTTGTAGATATAGCTAACCCGCACAATTGGGTTGAAAAGGCGCGCGTGGTAGTCATCGCGCCAGGGGCGTTGCAATATGTAAACATAGCTGAACTTGTAAAAAAAGCAAAAGAGCTAGGCAAGCCCGTGGTAATGTACGGGGCGTTGTCAGCCCTCTACAAAGACCTGGGTATAGAATATTTCTGTCCATACGGTTTAAAAGTATAGTAAAGCAAGACATATAAGCCAAACACAACACTACCTATGTGAAGTTTTACGAACGCTCAGCTGGCGCCGTAGTATATGCCATAGACAGCCGCGGCGTACTCTACCTACTCCTCCACGGAAAATACGGCTGGGACTTCCCCCACGGCCTAGTCCACCTATACGAAACCGACGAAGCCGCCGCCCTCAGAGAAATACACGAGGAGACCGGGCTTAAAGTCGAGCTAATACCTGCTTTTAGAGAAGAAATCCGCTACAAGTACTCCAAGCGGGGCCGCACCATCTACCGAGAGGTAATATACTTCCTAGCCCGCGCCAGCGACAGAGACGTAACTCTCTCAAAAGAACACGACGCATACATCTGGGCAACCAAAGAAGAGGCGCTCAAACTTATTTCACGCGACGAGACAAGAGCCGTCTTGCTCAAGGCGTGGAGAAAAATCCTAGAAATAGAGAAGCTAATGGAAAAAATTAACTAATTACAGAGACACCCTCAACGGCGTACCACGGATACCTGTAGAACTTATCGCCGCTGATCCTATACCACACAGCGTTGTCCGGCGAATACAGCAGAGCCGCGTAATCAATAAACACAGGCAGTCTTATAAAGTACATGTTAAACCGCAGATCGCTACCCTCAGCGATTATGGGAACAACATACCCGCCGCCAAGCACTAAGGCGCGCTTATATGCAAATTGATAGTTGATAGGCGGCTTGCTTAACGTCACTCTGATATACGGTGACGGAGGTGGAATAATTGGACTGTCTCCAGCTTCCCTAAACGGCCTCACAACACCGGTGATTGGCTCAGAGGTGCCGCACCCGCCGTAAAGCGAAGTCCGAGTAACAATAGCGAAGCCCCGAGCCCCACTGATGGGATACGAAGCCGTCCAAGTTACAGGAACCATAAAAGAGGTGGCTGGCACTGCCAAAATCCTCGACTGACCACCCACACCTGTCCAGATAAACCTGCCAGAGCCCAGATATCCGTGGTACGTCACGCCCTGGTTCCAGAAGTAGCCAGCGAAGAAACCGCTGTCCGTAACTGTATATAGAATTAGTGACGTGTTGATGCATCTCCACCTGAAGTCCGCATACAAGCCCCTTACCAAAGTTGGGGTAGAGACATAGTAGACTCTCCAGTCGCCGGACTCGTATCTCCACGCCCAGTCGTTGCCTCCCCTCACCTCGCTGGCGTTGTACCAGCTGTCAGACCTCCCGGAGGTGAGCACATACTGGGTGTTCTCATGCACGCTGGCCCGCACCACATAGCTCAGCGGCACCACGTAAGAAGTGCCGTTGATATCAAGCACAATTAGCCTCTCATAAACCGTGGGCGCCGCGTTGGAAGGCGGAGTTACCCTCACCACAAACGTGTAGCGCTGACCTGGCGCAAGCGTATAGGCGCCGGGGGTTATGCTCGCATCTGGAGCCGGAACTCTCTTATACGCCACCACCTCCAGGGTGACGGGCACAGATGCTGGGTAGGGCGCCGTGACAGGCATAATATCTATTCTCAAAACGAGCCTCTGGCCGGGTCCCAGCTTAGCCGAGAGTTTCGACACGGGCACCTCCACTGCAGTGCCGCGTTGCCTGCCGTAGTTTATCCACGTAAGCTCATTGGTAGAGATGCGTCCGTTGCCGTCGAGATCCGTCCAGCCGAACACCAGCAACCGAGGCCATACGTTGCTGACGTAGTTAAACTCGGGATCAAAGGCTGAGAAGCTGTAGGCGATTCTAAACACCACGAGATCTGCCTGTCTTAACACACTCTCATCAAAACCTAGTTGTTGCATCGTGAAGTACTCCCCAATTGTCCTCACCGGTACGTTCAATGTCGTGGTCTTCCTGTAGATTGGTGTAAGGATCTGTACGGAGGCTGAGACGGCGAGTTTAGTGCTCAGCGCGGTCACTGTTAATAAGCCAATGGTTTGTCCACCGGGGTTCGCTGAGAGGTACATACTGGTCATGCCGAGGGACGGCTGTGGGACTCCCGTCTGTAGATATGCGGCCCACTGTGGAGTTAATACGTTATTCATAAGGTATCCAAAGTATAGAGGTATGTTAACTCTCCACTGGAAGCTCCAAGAATCGCCGAGATTAACGACGGAGTTTGTCTGGAAGAGGGCCACCGGCGTCTTGGGGGCGGGAAGGCCATAGTAGGCGCGGGCGGCAATGACGGCCGCAGTTGCGTTTACAAAGCCGTGGCCAGCTGTAAACGGCGTGTAGCCAATGTCAATCGCTGTGCTGGCTATGAACTGCCTCACGAGGAACGGATCAACAGCCGCTGGGTCAACCTTATCAGCCACCGCGCTCAGCACAAGCGCGGCTACGCCGGCGGTTAGAGGCGTAGCTTGAGAAGTACCGCCGAATGTGTCCCAGTCCTCTGGTATGCCGTAGTAGTACCTGCCCCACCCAACTGGATAAGCGGCTATCCCAAATGCGCCTATATTAACAACATCGGGCTTTACATAGCCCGCGACCGTCGGCCCCCTTAGGGACCAGCTTATTATGTCGCCCCATCTAAATCCGTAGAAGGGAGTGCCGAGGGCTAGCCAGAAGTGGCCGCTTGTCGCAGCGCCGACCGTAATGGCGCCCACCGCCGCGCCGGGGCTAGTAATTGTGCCAAAGCCGTAGCCGCCGTTTCCACCTGCATGCACCACCACGATGCCTGGGTAGTCTCTGTCAAGGAACCCCCGCGCCGCCAGGGCGTTTATCACCGCGGACTCGAAATCGTAGCCGAACGCGGCGTAGTCGTAGATAAATACAGAGATCCCCCAGCTGTTGCTAATGACGTGGGCCCTTTTTTGCCTAGTCCAGTACCACTGACCGTCTTGGTTAACGTCAAAGCCGGCGGCCCACATCATGCCAGCCTCGACCATGCCCCACCACAGACCCTTTACGCCGAGCACCTTGGCCCCAGGAGCGACGCCTCTGAGCCTCTGCTGGCCTAGGTAGCCGAGGTTGTACACAGCCCTTCCCCTCCCGGCGGCGACTGAGCTACAGGCGGTGCCGTGGCTATTGAAGTCGTAGAATATGCTTAGGTAGTTACCGGAGAGGTCCCAGCCCGGGTAGAACTTGGCGTATACATCTAGCCACAGCCCCCAGTCGTAGAAGTAGCCCCCGGCGACGCCGAGGCTAATAGTCGGCGCCGCTAGGCTGTCTACTATGAGTCTGTTGCCGAAGTACCTCAGCTCTGGGTCGTCTGAGAAGTCGCAGTTGTTGTTCAGATCGACACGCGCCGCCGTGTAGACCCCAGGCTGGTCAGGGTCGTACATCACCACGCCCACCTTTACGACGCCGCCGTACCACGGTATGTAGAGATAAGTCATGCCAAACTTGTAAACACCACTCTTACTCAACAAGCCGGTGACAGAATAGTTACAGGCGGCGTTGACTCTGTACCTCCACGGTCCGTCTATAACATAGAATATCTTGCCGCTTGTCTGCAAAATGCCCCCAGAAGCCGTGAAGCTCTTGAGAAGGATCACCTGTGACTCGTCTGCGTCGAGTACGAGGGGCTCGGCGCTGGCTACCTGAGCGAGTGGTAGTGTTGATGTCTGCCCCCGTAGCGTCTTGTACTGCAGTGATCCTCCAACTAGGGCAATCGCGGAGGCGGTGATCTCTCTGCCGTCTGTGGTTTTAATGAGCCAGGCCAAGGCGTCTTGGAGATCTGGGTGTCCGTAGTCCACACCTGTGTCCACGATGGCGATAACTACGCCGGTGCCGTTCACGCCGAAGAGTTGCTCAACTCTGCTGGCGCCGATGATCTCCCTCATTACGGGAAGAGTGGGCTGTGGGGTGCCCTCTCCCTTTTCTAATAGGCTAGCAACGTCGGTAAAGAACTCTCTCGGGGGTATCTCCGGTATGACCTTCACGAAGATGGACTCGACGTAGGGCGAGTCCACTATAGACCTCAAAGCGCTGGCCGGGCCTTTATAGTACAGCGTAGCGGAGGCGCCGTCTAGCCTACCCCGGAGCTCTAATCCGTTAATGGACACGACCGCTACTTTCACCTCTTTCCCTAGTACTACAGCTGTTTCTGTCTCAGGCGTTGACTTCCACTGGGAGGCAAATGCGTATACATCTGACACCACGACTTTTGCGAGGACGGGTGTGTCTGTATCAAGTATTGCTGGATTCGCTCCTGAGATTTTGAAGGTCTGGGCGAATGCGAGAACCGTAGCGATTAACAGTACTGCTAGTAGGTATCCCCTCATAACCAATACAATTCGTACTATTTTTAAGTGTTTTTGCTATGTTACCCCTTTTATACTGAACCTCTTTTAGGTACGTGAAGATGACGATAGTAATTAGGAAGGATTTGAAGATCTCTTGTGGCAAAGCCGCGGCTCAGGCGGGCCACGCGGCGGTTGAATGTGTCTTGCTGGCTATGGAAGATGCGAGGTGGCGTAGGTGGCTCGACCAGTGGCTGGGGGAGGGCCAGAAGAAGGTGGTGCTGGCCGCGGATGACGTTGCCCACCTCTATCAGCTACATGAAAAGGCGAAGGAGCTTGGCCTCCCAACGGCTGTTGTCGTGGACGCCGGCCTCACCGAGGTACCACCTGGCACCCCAACGGCAATTTGCGTGGGGCCGGGACCGGACGAGCTGGTGGATAAGGTTACAGGCTCGCTTAAGCTCTACAGGTAAAGTATATATTTGCCGTTGTGTGTCCGCCTATGCGCTTGGTTTATGCATATGCGGGCTTTTCGCTGGGGGTGGCGCTGTACTTCCTTGTGCTCACCGCGCTGGGCCTCCGGACGCCGGACATCTCCATCGGGGCGGCGCGGGTAAACCTCTTCGTAGTAGTCGCCGCGGCCTTTGTAATCTTTACGCTCTACGTGGTGTACCGCCTCACAGAGAGACGTAGTTAAGAAACTCCCCCTCCCCGACCCTTGCCTTGACCTCCTCCAGAGACTTGTAGGGCCTCCCCCCTATCAAGGCCTTGAGCTTTTTCCCAGTTATGCCGGGGAGGTGTCTCAAGACGCGCTTATCAGCCGTGTTTATGTTTACGGGGTGGGGCAGTGCCAGTACGCTCCTGGCCCCGTGGTCCACAACGACGACGTCTATATACCTCCCCAGCTCAACTCTCGTAGGTATGTACACGAGGAGGGGGTAAGAGCCCACCTGTCTCGCGTATGTGCCGCCGTGGTAGTACACCTCGGTGTACACCTCTCTTAGGACGGTGCCCCGCGGGACGATTCTCCTAAGCATCTCCTTGTCAAAAACCTCCCTCACCCACTTCTTGAACTGGCGGAACCACATCTTGTGCTCTCTGAGTCTCGCGGTGAGCTTCCTCGCCTCGGGCCACAGGCGGGAGCTTGGGAAGATGAGTAGCTGTCTGATATTTACCCTCCTCACAAGTAGGTTCCTCTCCAGTATTTTGCTGAGAAACTCAACGTTTAGACGGTAGGTTTCGCGGGTCTCCCCGGGTAGGCCTGCGATGAAGTTTACACCGGCGAGTAGGTACGGCATGCCGTTGTGTCCTCTCACAGATCCGTACCTAGTGAAGATTTCGATGGCCTCCAGAGCCTCCTCCGGCCCTACTTTTAAGTTATTGATCTTCACGACGCGGGGGTCTGCGGTTTCTATCCCCATGGCCGCGACGTTGCCCGGCGTGCCGTAGCTGACTAGGAGCTTAGTTATTTCAATGGACTCAGTCTTCCACCTAGCCACAGTGCCCGGGTTGACGTTGTCTATGTGTAGCGTCTTCAGGCCGGGAGCGGCGCTCCTTATCCCAACTAGTAGCTTCTCAATCGCGGCGGGGTTGGGTCTTGGGAAGTCGTCGCGGCCTACGTCGTGGGCCATGTAGGTGTAGAAATCGGCTTGCCTCCCCAGCCTGAAATGGACAACTCCCGCCTTGTAGAGCGCCTCTACCTCCCTCACCACGCCCTCTATGGGCCGAGTCGCAACGGGGCCGTAGGCCACCGTGGTGCAGAAAGAACAGCCGCCTGAGACGTACCTAGGACATGAGCGGTATGTTTCTATCTCCACGATCAGGTTGCGGCCGTGGTTTGGGTGTTGCTGGGCGATTTTGGCCCCCCGCGTTGCGAATATATCAACGAGTTTGAAGTCCTCGTGTCTTTCAGATGGGTGCGCCTTCTCCACTCCGTCTTTTAAAATGCGGTAAACTACAAGATCCACGTCTCCGCTGACGACGTAGTCGTAGTACCTGCGGAATTTATAGGGAGGCACCGCCACGGAGCCGCCCGCGATGCCGTAGCCAAACTTGGCCACGGGCCCGCCCAGCACCTTTACAAGCCCCTCTACGCGGCCTATGTCAAGTAGCTCGTCTAGGGCAATCGGCGTGCCACCCAGATACTTCCCGGGGGTCGTCACGCCGGCTATCACCACTACCAAGTCGTATCTAGACAACTGGCTCAGGTGAGCCGGCCAGTCGGCTCTGAGTTGATCTACCGTGAAGTAATGCACGGCGTCTACCTCCGCGAGGTCTGCGGCGCCGGCTACGTATCTTGCATACACGTCGAGGTAGGGCGGCACGCCGAGGCCAGCCGGCTCGTCTGTGTAGCCGTCTACTATGGCAATTCTCACGCCTTGTTTTCGAAGTGGGTTAATAGGTTTTTATACATCCTATTTATAGCTACCGATGGTCAAGATACCATTTTGCGAATTCTGTGTAAAGACGCGTGTGTTGTGCCAGAAGTGCCAGTCGCTTATAGACAGCGGGAGGTATCAGTGGCTTGACGTAGAGGTTTCAGACGCGTTGCTGAAGGTGAGCAAGAAAATAAATTTGGCTGATGTTGAATATGTAAAGTCTTACGAAGTGGACGACTTGGTTATTGTATTGATGAGAAACGTGAAGAGGATCCCGCGTGGAGCCTACGCGCAACTTGAGAAAGAGCTGTCGTCGCAACTTGGGAGAAGCGTCAAGATCGTGGAGCACGGCAACGTAAATGAGGTAATTGCCCAGCTGGTGTCGCCGGCGAGACTGCTGACTATTTCCACCTCTTGGTTGCCTGACGGCACTACGGAGACTGTCGTTAAGATCCCCTCGCGGGAGTTGAGGAGGTTGCCTATAAGACCTGAGAGGTTGCAGGCGATTATTGGCCAGATATCTGGGGCTAACGTAAAGGTGGAGCTGGTGAGGGAACGGGAGTTAAGGGCATAGTTTTTTACCTAAAGTCTTTCTCCACCTCGTGTATCCAAAAAAGACCCACTGGACTGTGGACATCACACCTGCGCTCCACGGCTCCGAGGTTGTGGTTGCTGGATGGGTATGGGAGCTGAGGGATATTGGGAAGATTAAGTTTATCGTGTTGAGAGACCGGGAGGGGTTTGTACAAATCACTCTCAAGGCAGGTAAAACACCTGAAAACCTGTTCAAGATCTTTGCAGAACTAGGCAGGGAGGACGTCATCGTCGTTAGGGGGGTAGTGGAGGCTAGTAAAATTGCCAAGAGCGGCGTGGAGATCTTCCCCCGCGAGATGTGGGTCTTAAACAAGGCCAAGCCTCTTCCTATCGATGTTTGGTCTGAGACCCCGGATTTAGCCACTAGGTTGAGGTGGCGTTCTGTAGATCTAAAGAGGCCGCGTAACTTAGCTATCTTCTCTCTGGCTTCCGCCATGTTGCGGACTATTAGAGATGTGCTGTATGGCGAGGGCTTCGTGGAGGTTTTTACGCCTAAGATCATAGTCACAAGTACCGAGGGCGGCGCTGAGCTGTTCCCCGTCTTGTACTTCGAGAGGGTGGCCTACCTATCCCAAAGCCCGCAACTCTACAAGGAGCAGCTAACCGCCTCGCTTGAGAGGGTCTTCGAGATCGGCCCGGCGTACCGGGCCGAGAAGCACAACACGGATTACCACCTGAACGAGTTCATCTCAGTCGACGCGGAGGCCGCCTTCATGGACTACACAGACATCATGAACATACTGGAGAAGATGACTAAGAACCTGGCGAAAACCATAGCGTCTTTCGCCACAAAGCTAGATGAAGTGGGGGTCAAGCCAGTTGTGACTGAGGTGCGAAGCGTGCCGAGGGTAGATTACGACGAGGCGGTAGATCGGCTTAGACGGCTTGGGTTTGCGGTGAACTGGGGCGACGACCTCACGGTGGAGATGCAGAAGGCTCTTATGAAGTTCTACGGCCCCGTGTACTTTCTTGTTAACTTCCCGGCGTCGCTCCGCCCGTTCTACACCAAGAGGAGAGATGGCGAGAAGAGCGAGTCGTACGACCTTATAATAAACGGGATAGAGGTGGCGTCGGGCGCCACTAGGATACACAGACGTGACGAGTTGGAGGAGGAGATGAGGAAAAGGGGCCTCGACCCGAGGCTCTTCGAAGCCCATCTCTCGGTGTTTGACTACGGAATGCCGCCGCACGCCGGCTTTGGCCTCGGCTTCAACCGTCTGGTGACGGCGATGCTTGGGCTAGACAACGTGAGACACGCCACTCTATACCCCCGCGACAGGTATAGAGTCGAGCCCTAGTCGCCGCCTTTAAGAGGGACAAACATTACATAAGTCACGGCCCGCCTCTCCACTCTATCTCCCCTTTTCACCACCTTATACAGCACCTGGCCCAGCCGCTCCTCCACGGGTATCACCAAAACACCGCCGTCTTTTAACTGCTTCACCAGCGCCGGGGGTATGGAGCTGGCGGCGGCCGTTACAATTACGGCGTCAAACGGGGAATGCTTCTCAAGACCTTTCGTCCCATCTCCGTGGTAAACCTCCACCACGCCCCAGTAGCCCAGCCTCTCGAGGTTCTGCGTTGCGTATATGGCCAGCTCTTTCACAATTTCTATTGTGTAAACCTTTCCCTTCCTCTCAATAGCCTCGGCGCATACGGCTGCGTGGTACCCCGACCCTGTCCCCACCTCTAAAATCTTCATCCCAGGCCTAGGCTCCACCAGCTCGCACATCATGGCAACCATATGAGGCGCCGAGATAGTGGCGCCTGCGAACAGCGGCAGGGGCCGGTCCTCGTAGGCCATCATTCGGTACTCAGGCATGACGAACTCCTCCCGGGGCACAGCCACCAGCGCCTTCTTTACCCGCTCACTCCGTACAATACCGTCGCGCTCCAACTCCTCCACAAGTCTCTGGGCCATGCTAGAAAAACGAGTCGAGCGAGGAGGTTCTAAGCTTGCCGCGTGCCTTTCTCAACCTCTCTAAGGCTTTTTCAACCCTCTCCTCGCTGAAGTCGTGTTCTCGTACCAAGAAGTCTCTCAGCCTTTCCTCATCTGGGGTTTTTACCTCTGTTGTGTATTCGTCGGTAACTGGCGGCTGTAGAAAGAATCTTTTTATCTCCAGGGGATTTACGGGGAAGTGAACCCCCTTCAACACCGTGTCAAGCATTTTCTCAAGCGAGCCAAATTCCCAAATGAGCTTCAACGCCTTCTGCGGCCCCATGCCGGGCACGCCATCTGGGTTGTAGTCTGTGCCCAGTAGAATGGCTAAGTCTATGAGTTGCTCCCTGTTCTTGAGCCTCAGCGCCTTGAGCACCGCGTCTAGCTCAATTATCTCAGGCGCGAGCTCCACCACCTCCTCGCCGACCCTGCGTTTTGGAGACACGGCGAGGTTTCTCACCAACCTCGGCGAGCCGAATAGTAAGGCGTCGTAGTCTTGACTGCCGACAGCCCAACAGTGGCCTTTCACGACCATGTAGGCGGCTTGCGCCTCCCCCTCACTAGGCGCTTGGACCCAAGGCACGCCCATGTATGACAGCAACTTCCTAGACTCCTCCACCATCTCGCTTGTGATAAAAACAGCTCTCTTGGCGTATTTTATCACATCTTCCCTCCTCCCCTCTTTTAACGCCTTTACCACCTCCTCCATCGCCTTCTCACGCGTCTTCCTTCTCGACTCTATTTCGGCTAGCTTAAACTCTGGAGGCTTTCCGTCAAAAACGTAAACCGGCTTTATCCCAGACTCGAGCAGATTGATGGTGCGGTAGAAGAGGCCGGAGAGGTGGCTGGTGATCCTCCCCTCTCTATCCATTAACGGAGTGCCGTCGGGCTGTCTTATAGACGCCAGGAATTGATAAAGAGCGTTGTACGCGTCGAGGGATACGCACCTCCCCGCCAAGTTCTCTAGCTTGACCTCTCTGCGTACTTCCTTGCCTATGAGCTTGCCCAGCTCTACAACACCCACGTAATGCCGGGGGCGGCTATTTATATTATCTACGCCGAGAAATCTGGTAGATATCCCTCCCCTCCCTCTTAACTCTTCTAACGTGGATCTTTTTGTAGATCTCCAGAGCCAGGAGGGCTTTCATAAGCTCCTCGTCGGAGATGTTAACACTAGCACGTTTTAGCAAAGTCTTTACGTCGTCGCTTGTGATCGTCTCCTGCCGCTTTAAAAGCATCTCTATTACGTTGCCGACGGTGGTTATAATCATAGGTATAGAGGAGGCGCCGCCTTGGCCTTGGTGGCGACGGTAAGCTGCCTGGCTTTCTCCAGCCACGACTCGTAGAACTTCAACATGTCCTGCGTCACAGAAGGCCTCACCTTTTTCAACGCCTCTTCGAAGTGTCTCATAGAGACCTCCTTTGCGTTGATGTCTTCTCTCAAGGCGAGGAACGTGGCTTCGCGGACCAGTAGCTCAAGATCGGCGCCGGAGTACCCCTCAGTCCTCCTAGCCAACTCCTCTAGATCGACGTCCTTAGCCAGCGGGGTGGCTCTGGTGTGTATAAGCAGTATCTCAAGCCTGGCTTTGAAGTCCGGCGGGGGCACATATATAATTCTGTCAAAACGCCCCGGCCTCAGCAGGGCTGGGTCCACCAAATCCGGCCTATTAGTGGCGGCTATCACCACGACGTTTTCCAGAGCCTTAATCCCGTCCATCTCAGCCAGCAGTTGGGCTACAACGCGCTCGCTCACTAACGAATCGACGCCGATGCCCCTCGCCGTGGCCAGGGCGTCAATTTCGTCAATAAACACTACGCAGGGCGCGGCCATGCGCGCCTTTCTAAATATCTCCCTAACCATTTTCTCAGACTCGCCAACCCACTTAGAAAAGATCTCAGGCCCCCTAACCGCTATGAAGTTGGCTCCGGACTCAGTAGCCACCGCCTTTGCCAAAAGCGTCTTGCCTGTACCCGGCGGGCCGAAGAGCAACAAGCCCTTGGGAGGTCTAAGGCCGAATTTCTTAAACCTATCCGGGTACTTCAAAGGCCACTCTACAGCCTCTCTCAACTCCTGCTTCACATTTTCCAATCCTCCGATATCCTCCCAACGGACGTGGGGAACCTCTATATGGATCTCTCTCAGCGCCGACGGGATAATCTCCTTCAAAGCAGCCGTGAAGTCCGCCATCGTCACTTTAATCTTCTCAAACACCTCAGGAGGCAACGACGGCTGGTTCAAGTCAATCAACCCGCTCTGAATAGCCCGCCTCAACGCAGACATAGCCGCCTCCCTCGCAAGCGCCGCCAAGTCTGCCCCGGAGAATCCATGAGTAACCTCTGCCAACTTTCTCAAATCAACATCGGGAGCCAGCGGCATATTCCGGGTGTGAATCTGCAGAATTTCGTACCTCCCCTTGAAATCAGGCGGATTAATCCAAATCTCTCTGTCGAATCTTCCTGGTCTTCTTAGGGCTGGGTCTACTGCGTCTGGTCTGTTGGTGGCGCCTATTACCACCACCTGCCCCCTCTCTTGTAGTCCGTCCATTAGTGTTAGGAGTTGGGCTACTACTCTCTTCTCCACCTCCCCCGTCACCTCCTCCCGCTTGGGGG
>NZ_JBMFKV010000037.1:0-15263 GCF_049971835.1 Pyrobaculum sp. | reverse complement strand
CTGGCTGTCCCCCAACCCCGGAGGCCCTCTTAAAGTCTGTGAAGGAGCTCCAGGAGGAGATTAGCCATGCTAAATGAGTGGCCGTTCAACCTGAACTTTGGCACCACCTACTACTTGGAGAAGGAGGAGGCTCTCACAAACGGGCGCCGTGGTCTCACCCTTGTGGTGGGGCCTCAGCACCCGGGCTCCGGCCACATGAGGCTGTTCGTCGTGGTGGACGGAGACGTCATCGTGGACGTGGTGCCGGACCCCGGCTTTGTGCACAGGGGTATAGAGAAGCTGGGGGAGAACAGGCCGTACTGGATGCTGATTCCGCTGGTGGAGAAGGCGTCGATTATGGACAGCGCGAATATTATATACCCCACTGTGCTGGCGCTGGAGAAGGGCCTCGCCCTAGAGCCGCCTCCCAGGGCCCAGTACCTTAGACTGATAATGGCCGAGCTTACTAGGATCAGGACCCACCTCTACGACCTCTCGCTCCTGGGGATTTTCCTAGGCCACTCCACTGCGTTTATGTGGGGTTTCGCTCTGCAGGACCTCTTCGCCGAGGTGTTCGCCAAGATAACGGGGGCTAGGACTACCACTGCGTATCTAGTGCCGGGGGGTGTCAGGAGGGACTTCAAGCCGGAGCATGTGGAGGCGGTTGAGAGGCTGTTGCGGAAGGTCGAGGAGAAGCTTAAAGACTTTAAAACGCTGTTTCTAGACAACCCCGTGACTAGGGCTAGGCTTGAGAACGTGGGGGTGCTGGACGCCAAGAGGGTGACTGAGCTCGGCGTGGTGGGGCCCTTCGCCCGCGCCTCGGGGGTGGACTTCGACGTGAGGAAGGCATATCCCTACGACGCCTATAGAGAGTTCGGCGTCGAGCCGGTGGTGGAGAAGGGAGGCGACGCGTGGGCTAGGACTGTGGTGAGGTGGGGAGAGATACAAGCCTCCATAGCGCTGGTTAGGAAGGCGCTGAGTGAGCTACCCGGCGGCGACGTGATAGACAACGCACTCCTGTTTAAAAACCCCGAGTACAGAAGGGAGGGGATATCCGGGGTTCTAGGCGTCTACACCTACCTCTACCCGGAGCCGGGGGAGTGGATGGGCATGGCCGAGGCCACCAGGGGCCTGTCCATGACCCACCTGTGGACCACGGGCCTACAGAGGGTGTACAGGATGAGGGTCGTCACGCCCAGCTGGCGCAACCTCCTGGGAATGGTGGAGGCTATGAAGAGCCAGCGGCTTGCGGATATGCCGGCGGTCTACATGTCGTTTGGATACTTCCCTCCTGAGGCGGACCGATGACGCTGGTGAGGTTGCTGGACCTAGATCGCGGCGGCGTTGTCGAGCTTGAGGTAGACGGCGGCGCGCATCCCAACGCCATAATTGAAAAGCTGAGGGAGATGGGGCTGGTGTCAAGCCGCGAAGCGGTTATATACGGAGTGAGCCAAGACGGGCGGCGCATCTGGTACGTGCCGGCGGCCACCGTGGATCAGCTAGTGGCCTACTCCAACCAGACAAAACAGCCTCTCTCCTTCAGGAGGTTCCCAATCCACGGCCTCGGCGAGGCGCCTAGGTGAGAGACAGGCCTGTTTACGTAATCGGGGCCGGGACCCCCCTGGTGGGTACTCTGGCTTTTGGCATAGTGGATAGGGGGACCAACGTCGTCGAGGTGAGGCCTACGAGCCTCTGCTCGCTGAACTGCGTGTTTTGCTCAGTCAACGCGGGGCCTCTGTCTAGGGCTAGGTGGGCTGAGTACGTTGTGGAGCCCGACGCTTTGCTGGCGGCGCTGGAGGAGGTGGTTAGGTTCAAGAACACCGGCGACGTGGAGGTCCACATCGACGGCATGGGGGATCCCGGCCTCTACAAGGACCTCGCCGAGCTGGTAAGAGGGGCGAAGGCTATACCCGGCGTCGCCGTGGTTTCCATGCAGACCCGCCTGTACATGCTAGACGTGGAGAGGATTAGGGAACTCGCGGCGGCCGGCCTCGACAGATTTAACGTAAGTATCGACGCCATGGATCCACAACTGGCGAAGAAGCTGGCCGGGGCCGACTGGTACGACGTGGAGCTGATCCTCAGCCGGGTAAAGACTGCGCTGGAGGCTGGGATAAACGTGGTGATTAGCCCCGTCTGGGTGCCGGGCTTGAACGACGCGGAGATGCCCAAGATCGTGAAGTGGGCGGTGGAGCACGGCGTGGGGAGGGGAGGCACCCCCGTCTTGATACAGAAGTACATCCCCCACAAAAGGGGAAGGCGTGTAAAGACGAGGCCCATGACCTGGGGAGAGTTCTGGAAGAGGCTGAGGGAGATGGAGCGGGAGCTGGGCGTCGCCCTGATACCGAAGCCGGGGGAGTACAGAATACACAAGGCGCCGGAGTTGCCAAAGCCCTACAGAGTGGGGGACTACGTAGCTGTTGAAGTGGTGGGTAGGGGGATTTTCAAAGGGGAGTTGCTGGCCGTGCCGACGTCTAGGCGGGGCACGGCGGTTTGGGACAGAGTGATGACGCTGGTGTTAGGAAGCGGGGCCTCTGAAGACCTGGTGGGGCAGCGGATGCGTGTAAAAGTTATTGAGGACAGCCACAACATATACATAGCCCGCCCGGCGGGGAGGTAATAGATATATATCAGCCCTATAGTCAATATATGGTCAAGGTGAAGATACGTAGCCCTCAGTGGTACGACGGCGTGGACAACGCCCCCCACCGCTCCTACCTCCGGGCCATAGGGCTAACAGACGAGGACATTGCAAGGCCTCTGGTTGGGGTGCTGGCGTCTTGGTCTGAGCTAGGGCCCTGCAACTACCACACCCTCGACTTGGTGAGGTATGTAAAGGAGGGGGTCAAGGAGGCGGGGGGCGTGGGCCTCGCCGCGCCTACCATAGTGGTCAACGACGGCATAAACATGGGGACGCCTGGGATGAGGTACTCGCTGATAAGTAGAGACCTCATAGCAGATACAATAGAGGCGCAGTTCAACGCCCACGGAGTAGACGCCTGGGTGGGGATAGGGGGGTGCGACAAGACGCAGCCAGGCATCATGATGGCCATGGCCCGCCTTGACCTCCCCGCCGTCTATCTATACGGCGGGTCCGCGGAGGCTGGGTTCATGGGCGAGAGGGAGCTCACGATAGAAGACGTCTTCGAGGCCGTCGGCGCCTATGTAGCTGGCAAAATCACCATGGAGGAGCTTAAGCGGGTTGAGGAGCTGTCCTTCCCCACCTACGGCACGTGTCAAGGCATGTTCACAGCCAACACCATGGCCATGCTGGGGGAGGCCCTCGGGCTCTCTCTCCTAGGCTCCGCCTCGCCGCCGGCCACCTCCGCCAGGCGGAGGGCGTACGCGGTGGCGTCCGGCAGGGCGGTTCTCAAAGCCGCGGAGCTGGGCATAACCCCCCGCAAGGTGCTGACCTACGACGCCTTCCACAACGCCGCAGTGGCTCTGTTCGCCACCGCCGGCTCCACCAACGCCATACTCCACCTAATCGCCATCGCACATGAGGCGGGGGTGAAGTTCACCCTCGACGACTTCGACGCGATTAGTAGAAAAGTCCCCGTGATAGCCGCCTTGAGGCCGGCCGGCCCATACGCAATGCAGGATCTGGACAGGCTGGGCGGGGTCCCCAGGGTGTTGAAAAAGCTCTACAAAGCCGGCCTTCTGAGGCCGGAGGCCCTCACGGTGGAGGGGGAGCCCATCGGCAAACTGCTGGAGAGGTGGCAGCCGCCGGCGGTGCCGGAGGCCGGGGTGCTTTACGACGTGGAGAGGCCCTACAAGCCCTACGCCGGCATTAGAATCCTCCGGGGCAACCTCGCCCCAGACGGCGCTGTGATGAAGGTGGGGGCGGCGGAGAGGTTGAGATTCGAGGGGAGGGCCAGGGTTTTCGACGGAGAGGCAGAGGCCTTCAAGGCGGTGGCCGCCGGGGAGATAAAGCCGGGGGACGTCGTGGTGATACGCTACGAGGGGCCAAGGGGGGCGCCCGGCATGCCGGAGATGCTGAAGGTAACCGCCGCCATCGTCGGCGCGGGGCTCGGGGAGCACGTGGCTATGATAACAGACGGGCGGTTCTCCGGAGCCACAAGGGGGATAATGGTCGGCCACGTGGCGCCGGAAGCCGCCGTGGGGGGCCCAATAGCCCTCGTCCAAGACGGCGACAGGATTGTAATAGACGGCGAGGGGGGCCGCCTCACGCTAGACGTAGGCGAGGAGGAGCTGAAGAGGAGGCGCGCCAACTGGACACCACCCCCGCCCAAGTACAGGGGAGGACTCCTGGCTAAATACGCCGCCTTGGTGCAGCAAGCCGACAAAGGCGCCGTCACCTCCCCCGCGGTTCACTAGCCCGAAAACCTCTCAGCACCCCCGCAACTTTTTCTACAAAGGACCTGTGTAGCTTCAAAACTTCGGGGGGTGGGGGCGCCAGGCAGTTTTTAAATGCCTGGGGGAGCTCCAGTCCGTGTTCCTCTAGACAACGCTTCACCCTCTTCCACGTGCTGGTCCTCGGGCCGCACAGCACAGCCGCCGCGGCGAAGGCCAGCTCTTTGGCGGCTTTGCAAACCACCACCGGGTCACCTGAGTGTAGAAAAGCCCTCACCCTCTCTTCGGTTTCGCCCAGCTCGTTGGCGAGGCTCCTCTCGAAGGGTATTTTGATGGGCTTTCCACATATCAAGACCCCGTTGTACGTGACGTGGAAGTGGAAGAGGTCCTCCCTAGGCGCCGGGATGAACTGGGCATCGTAGCCCCTCGGCAACCCCTCCCCCAGGCCGTACACCACCACGTCTACATCTGCGGCGGAGCCCTCCAGCGCCCCGCCGAAGAGGTAGACGGGGCCGGCGGGGCACAGGTGTCTAAAATCCTCGTACACCCTCCTCACGACGTCGACGGGAGGCGGGTCGAAAACCTCGGCGCATCTGGTCTTTACGTGCCCCTCCGTCCCCCTCTTCCTTATGTGGAGAACCGGGAAGCCCCTCCTCGCCAGGTAGTCGGCGATGAACTGCCTATGGCAGCGGCGCCAGTCCTCCTCTCTGCACACCAGCGCCACTACGCGCCTCTCGGCTAGCTTAGCCAGCTCGTCCAGCTGTAGGATCGCCGGGGCGTAGTGGTACAGCCTCCAGACGTACATGTCGAAGGTGGCCGAGTCGACGCAACCCGCGCGGGGACCTCTAACGCCGAGGGCCCCCAGCTCCCCAAACCAGAGATACTCAACGCCGACCCTCCCCAGCTCCTCCCTCAGAGCGCTGGCTGTGTAGAACGCGGTTTTAGAACGGGGGTAGCGCCTCACATCTACAACAGCCTCCACGCCGAATTTGGCGAGGGTGTGTAGAAACTCCTCCGGGGAGAAGCCAGAGTAGCCTATGGTGTAGACCGCCATGTACTGCCAGTACATCTCTCTTATAAACCCCCACCACGGTAGGTAAGTGGCTCGCCCAAGAACTTTAGGCGGCGCGAGGCTGCTCCTCTTGTTCATCCTGGCGACTGCCGGCGTCGTGGCGGTGGCTCTACACACAGCCACATCGGCATACGCCCTGTCAGCCACCCCCACGGCCCTGCACTACACCGCGGCGACCCAGGCGACAGCTAACAGGTCCGAGGTGTTCCATAGAGGCTCTGTTATTACTGACAAAAGACCTGCCGCGGAAAATAGGGAGGGGAACTGGACAGAGGCGGCCAGCCGCACCGTCACGGTTGATATATGCAGTGGCGGAGCCGCTCCCTGGCCGTTTTACAACGACACCGCAAAGAAGGCGCTGTGCAGAGCTAATGTGACAGTTGTGCTGGTGAACGTCAACTACGACGTAAGGTATGTAGATTATGGCAATGCGACCCCGAAGCCCGCCGAGGGTGGTGGGTACGTTCCGCTTGGCAACTACGTGCCGGGGTTGAGGTGGGTGCTGGCGCTGTGGAGCGCCGCCTCTGGCATGGCTGGGGTGGCTTTGTACATCTACGCGGTGTACCTCTCACTGGCTTGCGGAGGCGCCTTGTGTAAATGGAGGCGCTTCAAGGCAATTCTGCCCTTCTCGGCGGCTACGGTAGCCGCGTCCGCCTCCCTCGCCCCGCTAAGCCCCCTATACGCGGCTCTGGCCGTGCCGGGGGTGTGGGGCGTTTGGCACTACTACCGGGCGAGGAGGAGGCTCGCCGTATGGCTAAGTACGATCTTGACGTGATTGCCCGCATACTCCTAGCCCTCCTCCAAGGCCCCATGGGGAGGACACAGCTATACATGAGGACCAGGCTCAACTACCCCCGCTTCCTCGAGTATCTAGAGTTCCTGAAGCAGAGGGAGCTGGTGGTGGAGAGAGACGGCTCGGTGAGGCTGACGGAGAGGGGTCACGAAGTTGCAAAAGCCCTGGAGAGGGCCCTGGACGAACTTCTATAGATGTACTGGCGGTACATTAGGTATTAAAGCAGGTGCCCACGCGTCTCCATGAAGACCGCGGTGCTGACGGCGATAGCGACGGCGGCGGTCATAGCGGTGGCGCTCTACCTGGCTTACCTCGCCGCACAGGTCGGCTCCGAGGCCCCGCCCGCGGAGCCCCCGACGGGGAGCCCCCCGCTCAACCTAACGGAGAGGGGCGGCGTCGTGAACTACAGCTCCTACGGCCGCTTCGCCGTTGAGCTGTACAGGAGGGTCGCACTGCAGAGGATAGACAGGAATCTCGTCATCTCGCCGTACACAGTCTACAAGGCTTTTGCCACGGCGTACGCCGGGGCCTCCGGCGCCACGAGGGAGGAGATCAAGAGGGTGATGGGCTTCGGCGAAGATCCCTGTGCGTTGCCGAGGGCGGGCCGGGGGGTGGAGGAGGGCGTGGCCGCTTGGCTCCAGGCGGATATGCCGGTTACGGATAGCTACTTGTCGAGGCTGAGGTGCATCGGCGCCGAGGTGAGGAAGGTAGATTTCAAAAGAGATGTCAAGGGGGCTCTGAGGCATATCAACAAGTGGGTTGAGGAGAGGACCAGGGGCCTAGTCAAGGGCTTAATCCCCGAGGACTACCCAGTCGGTTGGGAGCCCCACGCAGTGCTGGTTTCTACGCTGTTTTTCAACGGGAGCTGGTGGCCCGAGAGGTTTGTGAGAGTGGGCAAGGCCGAGTTTGGAGGGGTCGGCCCCGTGGAGTACATGTCTCTGAGCCTGGGGAGCTGTAGTGACCCCTCTCTTAGGGGGAGGGTCTCCGACGACGTCGTTGTCGTCGAGTTGCTCTTCAGAGATACAGACGTCGCCATGTACATAGTTATGCCGGCGGACTTCCGCAGATATGTAGAGACGCTGACCTACGAGAAGCTACTAGACGCCGTCTCCACGCTACCAGACGAGGTGGTGAGTGTGAAGATGCCCCTCTTCAAGGCCGAGTTTAAGCAGTCAATCAAGCCCCCCCTCATGGACATGGGCATCGCAGACGCCTTCAGCCCCGAAAAGGCGGATTTTTCACAGATGGTGGACGTGAAGAAATACGGGGGGCTCTACATCGACGACGTTTTCCACGGCGCGTTCATAAAGGCTGACGAAAACGGCGTCGTTGCGGGCGCGGCCACGGGGGTAGTTGTGAAGCCTATCTGCGCCAAGACGGGGGGCCGCCACGTCGTTATAGATAAGCCGTTTATATTCGTGCTGGCCGACAGGTCCACGAAGACTATCTACTTCATAGGCCACGTGGTCGACCCTAGATGATTCCGTGGATGTACCACTGGAAGAGGACTATGTTTTTCTCCACCGTCTCTGGATACGTGTCGAATTCATACGCAACCTTCACCACGTCGTATTTAAAGCGGTGTTTCTTAGCGGCGTAGTACAGGAGGGCGGCGACGACTCCGCCAGGCTTCAGGCCCTGGACGGCGCCCTTAGACTTTAGAAATTCGTACAGCCTCCTCACCTCCTCGGCTACCGCCTCCCCGTAGATCCTCCTCACCGTCTCAAGGTGGTGTTCAAATTCGTCCCTGGGATATCTGTACCCCATCTGGAAAAGCTTGCTGTACCACCTATAGACGCAGAGCAACTGGGCCCTGTGTCTTGCCGCGATCTTGTCCAGCGACGCCGCCTCGCCAAGCCTCTTCCGGCACAGATACTCGGCGGCGGCCCTGAGGCACTTATCACCCCCCTCTCCCCCCGAGCCCGCCACCACCTCCTCCATGCAACGGATAAGCCGTAGCTCCTCCTCGCTGTACTGTCTGCCAAAAAACATGGATGTTATATGTCAGGTATTAAAATCTCAATGCGGCTTCTATGTTCATTGGAGGTAAATCGTCTGGGTGAATCTTAATTTCAAGAACTCTGGGTCCTTCGCTTTTTTCTGTGATATATTTCACGGCTTTGGATATCTCTTCGTCTGAGTTTATTGACATGACCTCTACACCAAATGCATCTGCTAGTTTTACAAAATCTGGGTTTGTGTGGAGCGTGCCGAAGACCCTGCCCATTTTCTGCGCCTTTTGCCTAGCGTAAAGGACCCTGTAAGAATTATCGTTTACGATTATAACCTTTACCGGAATCTTCTCCCTAACCGCCGTTTCTAGATCTTGCACAGTCATCATAAACTCGCCGTCGCCCACCACGGCGTATACATCGCGCTCTGGCAACGCCAGTTTAGCTCCTAGCGCCGCCGGGAAGGCGAAGCCCATAGCCCCTAGATTAAAGGCTGCGAGGTATCCCCGCACAGCTTTTATCCTCACGAAGCTAAAGGTGTAGACTATGTGCATTCCTTGCCCGCCGACCATTACACTTTCCCTAGGAAGCGCCTTGCCAAGCTCTTGGAAGAACTTCGAGGGATTTACAAAACCTTGGTACTTTCTCGAAAGCGCCTCTTCCAGCAACGTGTTCCAACTCGCCCTGAGCCCCTCTAATTCTCTATACCAATCCTCATCAAGTTTTATGTTTAGATCAATAGCTAGGAGCTTTTTCAAGAAATCGACTGCGTCGCCGTAGAAATATAGGGTGTAGGGAATAGGCTTCTTTTCAGCCAGCGGGTCGAGGTTAACCACGACGATGTCCCCCCTGGGGACGTAGTTGTAGCCGTAGGTAGTCGTGTCGGAGAGCCCGCCCCCACAGCCAATACTAAATCAGCCCTAGCCAGTGCTTGATCCGCAACTATGTTACCCCCACCAAATCCAGCCCGCCCCAGGAAAAGTGGGTGATCCTCGGGGAAGGCACCACGCCCATTTCCAGTCACAGCCACCGGTATCCGCCACCTCTCCGCTAGCTGTAGCAAAAGCCTCGACCCCTCCTCGCTATTCACACCACCACCAGCAAGAATAACCACTCTCCTAGCCCTTGACAGCAACTCCGCCACCTTCTTAACTCCATCCACCGGAACTGGTGGAGGGAGGCGCACCTCTGCCCGGCACGGCATGTATTCAGACGACACACTCCATACATCTTCTGGAACTTCGATAAAGACCGGCCCCTGTGGTGGTGAGGCGGCGATAGAATAGGCCTCTGCCACTATCTTGGCGGCGTCTAGCGGCTTGTCGATTCTATAGGCGGCCTTGACGATTGGCTGATAATCTCCCTCTGCGGCACCTCTAGCCACGAATCCAGCCCGCCGAGTCTTCTTTTAACTGCGCCAGATATTAATAATAAAGGCGACACGTCTTTGTATGCGTTTGCCACCGAGATTAGAGAATTTAAAAAGCCAGGGCCTGCATGCACGGCGGCCACGCCTGGCTTGCCTGTTACCCTCCCTTCGGCATCTGCCATCGACACGGCGACTTGCTCATGGCGCGTTGAGATGTACCTTATACCGCTGTCTCTAACTGCGTCTATGAAGTCTAAAATTGATGTACCTACCAATCCGTAAATTCTCTTTACGCCTAGCTGTTCCAAGCACTTAACAACAACCTGCGCTACATTCATGGCATATTTACGACGTTATCCGGTTTCAGACCCGCGAGTACCTTAAACACATTTTCAAGAGTGACGTTTATAATCCTCATCCTAGCCTCATTAGTAGCGCCGGCTATGTGAGGCGTCACAATAACGTTTAACCCCTCCCTGGCGGCTTGCAGAAGCGGGTGGTCATGCGGCGGCGGCTCTGTAGAAAATACATCAACCCCGACCCCCGCGATCCAGCCTTCTCTAACCGCCTTTGCAAGCGCCGCCTCGTCTGTAATCTCTCCACGTGATACGTTAATAAGCACCGCGTTGGGCTTCATAATCCTAAGCTCGCGCTCGCCTATCATCCCCCTGGTCTGCGGAGTAAGCGGTACATGTATACTGAGAATGTCGCTCTCTGCCAGAAGTCTGTTAAATGGTCTGTACTCAACGCCTAGCTTCTCCACATCCTCCTTACGAACCACATCGTAGTATACCACCTTGGCGCCGAAGCTCATAGCCCTAACGGCCACCTCTCTACCTATCCTACCCATGCCCAAGACACCCCAAGTCTTGCCATATATCTCCCCGATTATGTTCATAAGCTCGCCTTGAGTCCACTGGCCGCCAACAAGCCTCTCATGGGCATATACAGCCCTCTTCAACAACATAAGTGCAAGCATTATGGTGTGCTCAGCAACCGAAATGGCGTTAGCCCCTCCGATGTTGGCCACAGGTATCCCCCTCTTTGCACAAGACTCTACATCTATATGGTCGTAGCCAGTACTTGGTTGCTGTATTAATTTTACCTTCGCCATTTTTCCACAGAGAGACGCATCGATTTTAATCCGGAAAGTGTAATCCCCAACAACAACGTCAGCATTGGCAACTTCTCGACTAATCTCATCATAGTTGGGCTCAAAGAAGGTGACTACCTCAACATCTTCAAGAGATATGCCGTATTTCTGCGCAATGGGCGCGGCCCACATCCTTAACAATGCCTCTGGCACAGGCGACAAGACGACAATCTTATACTTCCCCATATGGGAGTCATAACAACTCTATTTAAATATTAAAAATAAAGAACGTATAATAAATAATTTATGAAATTTTAAAAATTCTGAAAAAGAAAGGAGAAACTATAAAAGAAATTAAAGAGAAGGTTTAATACGCGCTATGGGACTCCAAATAAACCTATAAAACTAAGACAGCAACTTGCCACATGTCGCACATACTAAAAACATACGACCTCGACCGCCTTGCCATAGCTACGGTAGCCTCCCACACAGCTCTCCAAATATTAAGAGGCGCTAAGAAGTACGGCTTCCGGACTATTGCGGTGGCCAGGGGGGAGGAGACTGCGCGTTTCTACCGCCAGTTTAGCTTCGTCGACGAGGTGTGGACCGCGGATTTTTCCAACTTTAGAAAGGTTGCTGAAAGGCTGGCCTCCAGCAACGCGGTGCTGATCCCCCACGGGTCCTACGTAGAGTACGTGGGGTGGAGGCAGGCGCTGGAGGCCCCGGTGCCCACGCTTGGGTGTAGAGAGCTGTTGAGGTGGGAGGCCGACCAGTTCAAGAAGATGTCTCTCCTAGAGAAGGCCGGCATCCCCATTCCGAAGATCTACCGCTCGGCTGAGGAGGCCGAGGGGCCTGTCATCGTCAAGCTCTTCGGAGCCAAGGGGGGTAGGGGGTACTTCGTGGCGCGGGACAGAGGGGAGCTTGCCCGCAGACTCGCGGCGGTGTCCGAGCCGTATATAGTACAGGAGTACCTCTTCGGCGTACCTGCGTACTACCACTACTTCGCCTCTCCCGTGTATTCTAGAGTGGAGATATTCGGCGCAGATATTAGATACGAGAGCAACGTCGACGGGAGGACATTCGGCTGGGCAGAGCCGACGTTTGTAGTGGTAGGCAACCTCCCCCTGGTGCTCAGGGAGTCCCTACTGCCGAGGATACAGGACTACGGCGAGAGGTTCGCAAAGGCCGTGGAGGAGGTGGTCGGCTGTAGAATGGCCGGGCCCTACTGCCTCGAGTCGATAATAAAAGACGACATGTCAATAGTTGTTTTCGAATTCTCAGGAAGGATCGTGGCTGGTACCAACATCTACATGGGCTACGGCTCGCCCTACTCAGTCCTTTACTTCGACAGGCCTATGGACATGGGGGAGAGAATAGCCCACGAGATAAGGGAGGCGGTGAAAATAGGTAAATTAGAACATCTTTTCACATAATGATAGAAAAATCTTAAAAAGTGATAACGAATCTCAAAACGTGAAGTGTGTAAAATCTGTGGGATGCGTCCCCGAGATTGGCCTCGGCACCTTCGGCATTGGGGGTGATTTCTGGAGGCGTGACGAATCCAATGACTTTGAGTGGGTCAGGGCGCTGAGGCGGGGCTTTGAGCTGGGCCTCCGTCTCGTCGACACCTCTGAGCTGTACGGCGACGGACACGCCGAGGAGTTGATAAAAATCGCCGCCTCGGGCGTCGAGGAGGTGTTAGTCGTGTCAAAGATACACCCAGCCTCGTTAGAGCCAGAGGAGGTGTTCAAGAGGCTGTCCCGCTCAGCCGAGCGGCTAGGGAGGAGGCCTTGGATCGCCATGTTGCACTGGGTGCCCGCTGGCTACACGATATGTGACGTCGTCAAGGTGCTCGAGGCCGCCGTGGCTAGGGGACTGGCCGACCACTACGGCTTGAGCAACGTTACCCACAGCCAGCTTGCGTCGGCGCTTACATGCGCGAAGAAGCTCCAGCCAGCCGCCGTGGAGAATAGGTACAGTCTGCGCTATAGAAGAGACGAGCTCGACGTCCTGCCCCTCGCCCAGAGGGAGGGGCTCCTCTACCTGGGATACAGCGCTCTTGAACGGGGGGCCCTGGCCCTCGACCCCCTCCTCGGGAGTATTGGGAGGAGGTACGAGAAAAGCGCCGTGCAGATCGCGCTTAACTGGTACACCAAGATACCCAACGTGGTGCCCGTGGTCAAGGCCTCGAACGCGAGGCACATCGAGGAGATTGCCCAGTCCATCGGCTGGGAGATGAAAGAAGAGGACTGGAAGCTCATAGACAAGCAGTTCTACATATATAGACTCCAGTATTAGCCGGTGGGTAGAAACAAAATTATTTACTCCGGGGGTGTACACCTCTGTGATTTACGTAAAGGTTGATAGGTGGCTGTGTACTGGCTGCGGCTTGTGTCAAGGTGCCGTTTTTGAAATGGTTGAGGGCTTGTCGGCCGTGAGGAGGGAGTATAGACTAGACGGGCGTATAGACGAGGGCGTCGTGGGGAAGGAGCTGTTGCCCAACGTCATGAGAGCCGCCAGGGCCTGCCCCAACGGTGGGATTACCCGGAGGAGGCTAGGTGGTGACTTCGGATAGCAACCCCCTCTCCGCCGCCTCGCGGATTTCAATAGCTATACGGCGGCCGATAGATATGGGCCTCCCCCAGTACAGCTTTGAGTACTGCCCGCCCACCCCTATGTACACATTTGTGCCGCCCCCGATCCTCGGGGCCACGTCGTAAACCACGAGGTCTAGCTGAGGGGTGACGATAAACTGAAGCGTAAATGGGCCGATTACGCCGGGGGGCACCAGTCTCCTAGCCGCCTCGACGAATCTATACCCAATGTCGAAAACCTTCTCAAGGAGAGACTCGCGTATAGTCGCCGGCTCGTGGCCCACCTCCACGTAGCGCACCTCCGGGTCGAGCTCCAGCTGGTCCCGGGCGGGGAGGCGGTAGACCCCGTCGAGGTCGCTCTGTATCCGCCTGTCGAAGCTGTGGAGCTCCAGCCTCCTCCTCACCACGGAGTAGAAGTAGTTGGCGTTGAAGTGGGCCCCCAGCACAAGCTCCTCAATAGAGGCGCTCTGGAGGTCCTCAAGCTTTATGACGCCGGCGTCCGCCAGCCTCCTCGCCTTTTTCAACAAGTCGTCTCTATCCCGGGCGATGAAAAAACCCCTCTCCACCCGCCTCTCCGCCTCCGGCATCTTCACAATGACTGGGCGGTCGACCTCGTCGACGCGGAATGTGCGCGGCCTCCTAATACCCCCCTCGTCGAGGAGGCGGTAGTAGTTCTGAGGCCCTACTCTCTCCTCCCACCTAAGGAGGTAGCGGTTCCCAAAGATAGGCACGGCGAACTCCCTCTCTATGGCGTCGTAGCCCACGTAGACGGCGAACGAGCGGTTAGGCACAAAGACGGCCTCCTCCCTCCTGAGCTCGTCGACGATCTTCAAGATGTCTCTATAGTCGTCTAGGACGATGAGCTTGTCCACCACCGGGAACTCTCTGTAGGCTCTGTCCCGCCCCCTCTTCGCCACGGCGATTGTCTTAAGACCCTCGTCCCTGGCGCCGTCCAGCACGTCCAGGGCGCTGTGGGAGGCCAGCACCGCCACAGACACCACGTAGATGCGCACGCCCGGGTTTAAACATGTTATGTGTATAGAATTCGTGTAATATCGCTTAAATAGTGGACAAATATGGAGAGACGTGGATCTCCTATCCCCCCTCTCGGCGGTGATTTTAACATACAAAGACGCCGACGCCGACAAGCTGGGCAAAGTCGGCGAGGAGATGAGGGGTTGCATCGAAGTCCTGGGCCCCCGGAGGCCCATGTTCGTCCTCCACACATGCAACAGAGTGGAGGCTTATCTATACGGCGCCTCGGAGGAGGAGGTTAGCTCAGTCGCCACGCGGTACAGACGCTACGTTGATTCGGTAAAGGTGCTGAAAGGCCTCGACGCGGCGAGGCACCTCTTCAGAGTGGCGGCTGGGCTCGAATCTATGCTCGTGGGAGAGACAGACATACTAGGCCAGGTGGAGGAGGCGTTTGCCAGACAAGTGCGGGCAGGCTACACCAAGGGCCTCCTCAAAACAATTGTGGAAAAGGCGATACATGTTGGGAAGCGGGTGAGGACAGAGACGGGCATCTCCAGAGGCCCCGCGGGGCTCGGCGCCCTTTCCATAATCTACGCCTCCCAAGTCGTCGACCTGGGCAGGGCGAAGGTGGCGGTGCTGGGGGCCGGGGCCGTGGGCGCAGGGCTCGCCAGAGAGCTGGCGGAGAGGGGCGTGGCGAAGCTATACATCCTAAACAGGACTTTTGAAAAGGCGGCTGAGCTGGCGGCTGAAATCGGCGCCGAGGCGAGGCCCCTAACCAGAGAGGAGGTGGAGCGGTGCCTCAAGGAGTGCGACGTGGTGTTTTCCTCAATCCACACCCTGGACTACGTCATTGACACGGTGCCCGACGGCGCGTCAGTCAAGCTAATCATAGACCTGGGCGTCCCCTACTCCGTAGCCCCCGGCCTCCCCGTGAAGACCGTGAGGATAGGCGACTTGACGGAGCTGGCGGAGAGATACAACGCCCTGAGGATGCAGGAGGCTGTAAAGGCAGAGGCAATCGTGGAGGAGGAGCTTGCAAAACTGCCACGGCACCTCGCCAAGAGGCACATCGAAGAGGCAATATCCAGCCTAATGGCCCACGCCATGGCGGTAGCCGAGGAG
>NZ_JBMFKV010000036.1:0-15552 GCF_049971835.1 Pyrobaculum sp. | reverse complement strand
CGACGAGACTCCCGCCAGGGAGATTATAGACGCGGCGAGGTCGTCGAAAACTCTTGGAGAATTTAGAAAAGCGGTTGAGGAGGTGGGGGGCGACAAGAAGCTTGCAAGAGGCCTGGCCCACGTCTTGGAACAACACATGGCGGTGGAGGAGTTGGACACTAGACTTGTTTCCAGAATTAGACTTGAAGTTTTTAAAACTGCGTCGGCGGCGGGGTACCCCCAGACGCCTGAGGAGCGCGACGCCATCTTCCAACGCGTCGCGGCTAGGCTCGGGCTGGGCGTCGAGGAGGTGAAGAGGCTGTTTACAAAAGCCTATGAGGAAAATAGAGAAATTATAAAAACGCCTGAGATAGAGCCCGGCGAGCTGGTGGCGCTCTACAACCAAGCGCTTATACAAGCACTGCTTTTCAAATCTCTATACGTCAAGGCAAGGATCCCCAACGCGCCGGCGGTGGTGAAGAGCCTTATCCGCGCCGTAAAGGGCTACGGGCTTATGTATATAGCCGAGGAGAGGGGAGGGTGGCTTGAGTTCCACTTCGACGGGCCGGTATCGGCGCTGAGGCAGACGGAGCGCTACGGCACGCGCCTCGCTAAGCTCGTGCCTTACATCACATTGGCAGATAGGTGGGAGATAGAGGCGGAGGTGAAGCTGAGAGAGCGGACATACATATACAGAGAAAGGTGGGACACGGCGCCCAGGCTACCCAGGTCCCCGCCCCCCTCTGAGCAGTTCGACAGCGCGGTTGAGCAGGAGTTCTACAGACAGGTCTCGAGGCTGTGCCGAGTGGAGCGGGAGCCCGAGGCCCTGGTGGTGGAGGGCAGGGTCTACATCCCCGACTTCAAGATAGGCGAACTCTACGTGGAGATAGTGGGCTTCTGGACCCCCGACTACCTCAGGCGGAAGTACGAGAAGCTGATAAAGGTGGGGAAGCCCCTACTCGTCTTAGTCTCCGAGGAGCTCGCCATGGCCACGTGGAAGGAGCTCCTCCCAAACGTCGTCGTTTTTAAAGATAGGCCTAGGATAAGCGACGTCTATAAATACATTAAGCCCCACTGCGTCAGTAGCAGTCGCCGAGAAGCCACCAATTCCCAAGACTAACCTCCACGAGCCCATTCTCCCTAGCTATCTTCAACGCAGTTTCCGCATGTCTGATAGACGTGGGTGGAAGATCGCGCATCATGTAGTCTGGGTGGAAGGCCAGGAAGCGGGTTGGCACCTCCGGCTCGACCCGGGCGATGAACTTAGTCAAGAGGTCCACCTCGACCTCGTCCACGTAGCCCGGCACGAGGAGGATAGAGGCCACCACGAGGGGCACCTCCGGCCTCTCTCTAAACCTCCTAGCGGCTACTTTGAAATTCCTCAGCACTATGTCAACCTCTCCGTCGGTCAACGCCTTGTAGACACTCGGCGTGAACGCCTTGAGGTCAAACTTAACAATGCCGCCGGTCTTGAGAGAGCTCTCCACAACCTTATCCAGCAGGTGGGGAGCCAGCTGGCCGCTCGTCTCCCAACACACCCTAACCCCCCTCTCCGCCGCCCTCCTCGCCACGAGGAGGGCGTGCACTGTCTGCGGCGCCGGATCGCCCCCGAAGAAACAGACGCAAGTCACCTTCTTGCTCATGGCGGCCTCCAGTTCCTCCACAGACACCAACTTCGGCTTGGCGGGATACTCCCTATATTGCCAGTTCTGGCAGAAAAGGCAGTCGAGGCTACACGCCCCGTAGAAAACCGCCAAGTTGTAGTACCCCACCTCGCCCCACGGCGTCCTGGCGTATTTGGGATACCCCCTGCCGGTGGATGCGGGGCATACCCAGTCCGCTACGCAGTTAGTCGGAATTGGGTCGTAGTAGTAGGACAACACGCCGATCGAAACACCGCCGCCCGGCCTCACGAGTCTGCCGCCTGCGTTTCTCACAAGTCCGCAGTAGCCCACGCCGCCCTCAGGCACGAGGCACCCCCTGCCACATATTCCACACCGCACGCCTCTCTCTGGGGGCTCAGCCGGGAGTCTAAATTTAGATCTGCTGATTACATGCGCCCTCTTGGCGATCTCTAGCGCCTTCCCAGGTCTAGACCTGAGGCAATCTACGCAGACCCCCAAACTATCCGAAATAGTGACGCTACTCCTTCCACAAAGTTTACAAGTACCCACGAAAAAATGGGGATAGAGATATTTGAGCTTAAACTGGCGGTGCCGTGATTCCGTATTTCGTCTTCCACTCCTCGTACGCCTTCTGCTCCTCTGGCGAGAGGGCTTTGCCGAATCTGTACCACCCCTTCTTTGCCTTAGACTCATTAGGCGCTTCACTCGCCTTGTAAATAGCCTTCACGGGACATACAGCTACGCAGGAGAAGTCGTCTTTACACATCTCCCATATCATCCTGGATTTGCCGTTGTCGTCTAGCTCAAGCGCCTGGTATGGACAAGCAGCGACACATGCGCCGCAGCTTATACACGTGTCCTGATCTATCACCACTCTCTCGTATTTTGCTAGTTCTGCCATGTGTCGGGAAGAATACAGCTTCTATTTATACAGCTACGTAAAAAATTGAAGCAGAGGCCTCTGCAACATTTTAACGAATAAATACAAAAGGATTCTCAGAGCTGTGGCCCTCAGAGTTACTGTGTCGTTTAACTACACCGGCGGCTCGATATGCGGAGAAATTGTGGGAATGAACATGGGACACGTCGTCCTCGCAGATAAGGAACTCTCTATGCTAAAGTGCGAGCCGTGTGAAATCGCCATGAGATACGGCGCGGTGATAGTGGGTGGAAAGATATGCGAAGACAAGGCGTTAATTGTACTAATTGCCAACACCTTTCAGCTCTCAAGGATTTTAAAAGAGATGCATGAACTAGGGCTAAAACCCAGGGTGGTGGGCAGGGCTAAATATATAAAAGAGCCCCACCTCACGGAGGATCAGCTCAGGCTTATAGAACTGGCCTATAAACTTGGGTACTTCGACGAGAGTAGAAAGGTGTCGTTAAAAGACCTCGCCTCGATGATCGGCGTCTCCCCATCCGCGGCAGACAGAAAACTAAGGAGGGGTCTGAAGAAAATAGTGGAGTTCTACCTCGGCCGCTACGGCAGAGGAGATCATTTATAGAGGCTTCGCAAAATGCCGGCGGCAACGCGCCTCGTAAGAGTCCCCGCCGCCGACCAAAATACGGGGGCTGTCCCTCGGCGCAGGCACGCCGTTTACAAGCCGCTGAGTCCTCGTCGCGGGCCCCCCACATACCCTACACACAGCGGTGAGGGAGATAACCCTATCCGCGTAGGCCATGGCCCTAGCCGTCGTTTCAAAGGGCTCCCCCCTGAAGTCCAGGTTTAGACCCGCCGCGATTACAACTCTTTCATCAGCTAAACTGTTCAACACCTCGGCCAGTTGTACGGGGAAGAACTGGATCTCGTCCACGGCGACGACGTCGTACTCAACATCCATCTTTCCAATTACCTCGACGCCCTCCTCGCTGGGGGGTACCACTACGGCGCCAAATTTAAGCCCGTTGTGCGCCGCCACCTTTGACGCGTCATATCTCGAATCGATAGAAGGCTTGAAAACCACAGCCCTCCTACCGGCTATGACGTGCCTCTCAACCCTCCTTATAAGCTCCGCCGTCTTGCCAGCAAACATGGGGCCCACTATTACAATAAGCACGGATAGATACAGCCGCCTCAATATATAACAAGTAGATAGTAAACAACAGATAGAGCAATGAACACTACCGCGGCCCTCGCAAGAAGGCGGTAAACCAAGGCGATATCGGCGTTGTAGTACTCACGGGTCAAAACTAAACACGAATGCGCGGGGCTCAGCATAACGCCGAGGAAACCCCCGGCGAACGCCAGCGCCAGCATAGGTCCGTGGATAAGAGGTGCAATGGGGGGAAAGGCTAGGCTGGCAAATGTGAACTCCACACCGGTGGCCAGCCCTATGGCGAACGGAATGGCGAAGACCGCGGCCGCCGAGTAGCCGCCAAGCGTAGCCGCCATCTCGGCGCTTAGGTTACTCTCCTTTATGTACTGGGCGAAGATCAGCGAAAACACCAATATAGCCAAAATCCTCGGCGTCGCCGCGTACCTAAGAGAGCCCACCACCAAGTCGACAGCAGGCCTTCTCACAGCCAGATAGGCAAGATACACCGCCGCCACGGCCAGGGGAAGCGGCGCCGTGAACGACAAGACGGCCACGGCGGCTAGAGGCCACAGAGCGGCTAAATCCCTAAACCGGCCCGGAGACTCAACTCTCCTTACCAGCGGAAGCCCGACGGCGAGCCCAGACACAACGGCAAATACCGACGCTGGCCAAGACCACTCCACCACCTGCCACACAGACACAGAGAGGACAGCTGAGGTGATTAAAACCCCTTGGAATAAAGGCCACGTCGGTATCCAGATGTGGCGCAGGTAGTAGTTGATAAAGGTCTTTTCGTGGTTTTTGAGACCCATCTTTTCGTACAGCGGATCGGCCACGACGGCGCTTATGTAGGCGCCGCCTGGCATGGGGAGAAGGCCGATGGCGGCGGGTATGGAGAACGCCGCTGGCCTCGGCCCAAGGGAAAGCAACCCGCTGGCGATTCGCTCCTTATCCTCCTTCAGTAGGTAGCCAAGAGCCATGGCGAAGTACAGAGACGCCACCACGTAGAGCATAGTTTCGTTGAAGGCGCCGGCGGTGGCCTGCAGGAGACGTTGAGGCCCGAGCGCGGACAAGCCAAACACCAGAGAGCCAACTGCGAGGGAGACAGATACGTCCAATCTGCGGGACAGGGTGCCCAGGATAATTATGAGTACAGCCGCCAAAAAAGGTAGGAGCATTAAACCTAGGCCTCTGGCGCGGCGGAGGCTTGCGACGTGGCGTACAGCACCCTCCTCTTGTAGTTCCTAATATTCCTCCTCCTCGGCGTGAGGTTTTTCCTAGGCTTTGCCGGGATTTTCGGAGTCTGATTCCTCACCTTGCCGGCTTTTGTCAGCGATCCGTGAGATGGCATGATTGAAAAAACTGCCCAAGTTAAAAACTTTTTCAATCAGCCCACCAGGGGGCGGATACCCCCGCAGGGCACCTCTTGGGCGACAGCGCCTTTATGTCGAGGACTGGCGTGCCGTCGAAGAGGTCGACTCCGTCTACGTGTAGAAACCTGCCCTCGCGCCTTACCAAGCGGGCTATGGTGATGCCTATGGGGTTAGGCCTGTCTGGGCTGTCGGTGGCGAAGACCCCCACCTCGGGCGCGCCCGCCACACGCTTGGGCCTTACCTTGAGGGGGCGGCCTCTAAATTTGTGGAGCCACGCCACTATTATGACGTGGCTGAACTCCTCGATGCCTGCCAGCCCCTCTTCGAACTGGGGCAGAACCTCAACCACGGCGTCTACAAACCTCCTGCTTCTCACCTCCTCGTCGCTGTACCTATGCCTCACGTATCCAATCGGCTCGAAACACTCCATAAACCGATTTAAGACCCCTATTTAAAAGCCCATCATGACCCAAGACGCCGTGGTGGCGGCGGTGCTTATACTCCTCGTGGTGGGGGGCATGGCGGCTAGGCCCCTCTACCCTAAGTTGCCCACCTGGTCCCTTATGTCGCTTGCCGCCTTTATAGCTGTGTTCATAGGCCCGCTTACTGTAGACGACGTGCCGCACGTGGTGAATTTCGAGGTGGTGCTGTTCCTAGTGGGGATGTTTTCAATAGTTGCCCTGGCGGAGCTCAGCGGGTTGCTAGACGCATTCGCCTACTGGTTCATATCTCTGTTCAAGACCAGGCTGGCTATATACGTGGCGTCGTCTCTCCTCTTCGGCCTCCTCGCGGCCTTCGCGGTTAACGACACGGTGGCTCTCATGGGCCCCCCGGTGGCGGCGGCTATTGCACGCGCCGCGGGGATTGAACACCGCCACATGTTTCTCCTACTCGCCTTCTCCCTCACCATCGGCTCGGCGATGACGCCGATTGGAAACCCCCAGAATATGTTGATAGCTGTGGAGTCCGGGATCAAGGCCCCCTTCATAACCTTCCTCCAGTACCTAGCCGTCCCCACCCTGATAAACCTAGTGGTTACCCCGTTACTCCTCTTCAAAATCCTCGGCCTCAAGAACGGGAGGGTGGAGTACTCGGCCGTGCCGCTGGAGTTGATACGAAACACCCGCGACGCCGCGGTGGCGGCCGTGGCTCTGCTGGGCACGGTGGCCGCCATGGTGCTGAACGATCTAGCCGCGCTGTCGGGGCAGCCGCACATCCACAATATCGGCTTCATACCGTTCGTTGCCGCGTCTTTCCTCTACTTCTTCGCCGCGTCCCCCCGGGAGGTCCTCGCCAGAGTGGAGTGGGGCACCATAGTCTTCTTCATGACGATGTTTATCACAATGGAGGCCATATGGCGCGGCGGCGTCCTCCAGCCGCTTATATCAGCCGCCCTCCCCACCTACCAAGGCAAGCCCAGCGACATACTAGCCATAGCCCTCATATCTACAGCCCTGAGCCAGGTGCTCAGCAACGTCCCCTTCGTAAACCTCTTCACCACCTATCTACACCATCTGGGGGTCGACGACCCCAAGGCCTGGGTGGCCCTCGCCATGGCCTCCACCATAGCCGGCAACCTTACGCTCCTGGGCGCCGCCTCCAACATCATCATCATCGAAGTTTTGGAGACGAGGTTCCACTCCACCATAACCTTTGCCCAGTTTATGAAGTACGGGGCGCTTGTGACGGCACTGAACCTGGCGGTTTACCTCCCCTTCCTCCTCATCTAAGCGCCGTCTTGATCTCGCGGAGGAAGGCCAGGGCCTCCTCTGGGCTTCTCTGCAACCGCCTCATAAAGGCTGTGCCTACCACCACGCCGTCTGCCCCGGCCTCCACAAGCCTAGCCGCCTTGGCCGGGGTGTCCACAGCGAAGCCAGCCACGACGTAGACATCGCCCACCAGCTGGCGGATTATCCTGACGTTCCTCTCCACGTAGACGGGGAGCTCGATCCCCGTCGCGGCGTAGAGGCCGAGGTATATGAAGTCGGGCCCCGCGGCGGCGAGCCTCTCCACTAGTTTGTGCGGGAACTTCCCCGGCACGAAGAACACCGGGGCTAGCCCGAACTCCCGGGACAGCTTTACGTACGCGTCGAAGTCCTCGTAGAAGTCTATCAGCAGGTCGGGGGCCAGCACCCCCCTGGCGCCTACCTCGGCCGCCAGGTTGAAGAGCTTCGTGGGGTTGGCTCGGTAGTCTTCCCAGTAGGCCATGGCGTAGGTCGGCACCTCCGGCCTCAGCCACGTGGGGGCCTCCACCTCTTTATGGGCCTTTCTGATGTAGGGGCCGTCGTACTTGGGGTTTCTGGTGGGGACGCCTAGCTCGTAGAAGTCCACGACGCCGCCAAGCTCCTTTACCACCCTCTCGTAGGTCTCTCTGTTGGGCCAGCCGGCGACTAGGTACACCCCTAGGCCGGGTCTGCGTAGCATGTCACGCCAAGTCGATGAAGTTTTTTATAATTCTCAGCCCGTGGGGGGTGCCTATGGACTCGGGGTGGAATTGGACGCCGAATGTGGGGTGCTCCACATGTCTAATGCCCATTATCTCCCCGTCGTCTAGCGAGACGGCCTCCACCTTCAGCACGGCGGGGGGGTCGTCGATTACGAGGCTGTGGTATCTCATCGCCTTGAAGACCTCGGGCACCCCGAGATACAGCACCCCCCCGTAGTGGCGCACCTCGCTCGTCTTGCCGTGTTTAATCGTGCGGGCTCTCCGCACCTTCGCGCCGAACACCGCGCCGATGATTTGATGCCCCATGCATACGCCGAGTATGGGCACCCTGCCGGAGAACTCCCGGACGATGTCTGGCGACGCTCCCACGTCTCTGGGGTTCTCCGGGTGGCCCGGCCCCGGCGATATAATTATCCTATCCGGCCTAATCCTCTCCACGAGCTTCACCGAAACCTCGTCGTTGCGCAGTACAATCGGCCTGCTACCCGCCTCGGCTACGTAGTGGGCGATGTTGTAGACAAAGCTGTCGTAGTTGTCGACGATGAGTGTCAGGTCCATACCCCCAGCGCCTCGCGGAGCGCCCTCAGCTTCGCCTCGGTCTCTCTATACTCCCGCTCGGGGGTGGAGTCGTACACAACGCCGGCCCCCGCCTGTATCCGCAACAGACCGTCGCGGAGGATGGCGGTTCTGATGACAATGGCGAATTCCGATAGCGAAGGCGAGAAGAAGCCCAGCGAACCTGCGTAGAACCCCCTCGGCGAGTCTTCAAGCTCTGCTATTATCTCCATAGCCCTCACCTTAGGCGCCCCCGACACTGTGCCGGCCGGGTGGGTGGCGAACAAGACATCCACAGGGCTGAACTTCCTCTCAAGGACGCAGGACACCCTAGACACTATGTGTTGCACCCTGCTGTACTTCTCGACGGCGAAGAGCTCCTCCACCTTCACTGTCCCAGGCCTGCACACCCGGCCGAGGTCGTTCCGCGCCAAGTCCACCAGCATGTAGTGCTCGGCCAGCTCCTTCTCGTCTCTCAACATGTCCTCCTCCAGCGCCAAGTCCTCCTCCTCCGTGGCCCCCCGGGGCCTCGTCCCGGCGATGGGGTGCGTCTCAGCCCTATCCCCCTGCACCTTAACCAACAGCTCCGGCGAGGTGCCCAGAAGGTGTAGCCCCCTCCACCTCACGAAGAACATGTAGGGCGACGGGTTGGCGGAGGCGAGGGAGGTGTACAGCGCGAAGACGTCGCCGGCCACGGCGTAGTCCAGATATCTAGAAAGCACTACCTGGAAAATCTCCCCCTCCTCAATCCTCCTCCTAGCCTCCCCAACCCACCTCTTAAACGAAGCTTCGTCTGTACCAGCCACCGGGCCCCTCACGGCAGGCGGCTCCTCCCCCCTCCGCCCCAGCCGGGGCAATTCGCCGTGGACATAGGCCCGCCCAAGCAACTTGTCGTAGAGCACCCACCCCGCCGGCTTCACGAAGAAGGCCGCTGGCAGAGTCCTATCCACCTTGCCGTAGCGGAGGAGGATAGGCTCTACATACGCCGACGCGTCGTAAGATACGGCGCCGATCACCACGTCGCCCCCAAAGGGAGAGGCGAAGCGCCCAAGCTCTCTATAAGCCTCGTACGCTACGTCGTAGACGTCGGCCCCCCACGATACGTACTCCCTAGAAATCCCCCACGCCACTAGGCTAAACCGGCTACGCTCCGCGTACCCCATACCCGACTCCAGAAGTGCGACGAACTCCTCACCCCCGCCGTACAGCCCCCCGGCCAGCTCCCTAGGCGGGGGGAGCTTAGACAGAGGGACCTTCTTCATCTCCTCGACGCCTCCACCGCCTCTACAAGTTTTCTATACGCCGCGCCGTCGCCTATGGTCTTCATAGCCAGCTCAAAGCCGTCCCGCGGGTCCCCCACCACGCCTGCGACGTAGAGAGCAAACGCGGCGTTCACCGCAATAGCCACTGTTGCCTCCCTATCCTCCCCCCTCAGCCCCGCCACTGCCCTAGCCACAGCCTCCTCCTTGCTACCAGCCCTGGGGAGCGGCACGGCGGGGGCGCCTAAGTCCGCGGGCCCCACCCTATACCTCTCCACCCTCCCACCCCGCACCTCGTAAACCACAGTCTCGCCTTCTGTAGACACCTCGTCCACCCCAGATCCGTGGACGACGACGGCGTGTTCAAAACCCAGCTCCGCCGCCGCGCCGGACACCACCTCCAGCAGACGCGGCTCCGCCACGCCTATCAACTGCCTCCTCACCAGCCCGGGGTTCGCCAGAGGCCCCACGAGGTTAAAAATAGTGCGGAAGGGCAACTGCCTCCTCACCGGGGCCACTTTTGCAAACGCCGGGTGGTACCTCGGCGCGAAGACAAAGGCAAACCCCACAGACTCAACCAGCTCCGCCGCCCTCTCTGGGCCGAGCTCCAAGTTGTACCCCACCGCCTCCATAAAATCAGCGCTGCCGAACATCCCCGACGCGGAGCGGTTGCCGTGCTTCAGCACCCTAGCCCCAGACGCAGCGGCCACGATCGCAGCCGCTGTGGAGAGGTTAATCGTCCCGGCGCCGTCCCCGCCAGTTCCTGCAGTGTCAATAGCGTCCAGCCTTAGGGGGACCCTCACGGCGAATTCCCTAGCCATCTTTACAAAGCCGGCGACCTCCTCTGCGGACTCGCCCCTAACCCTCATTGCTGTGAGGACGGCCGCCACCTCAACGTCGCTCATAGAGCCGGAGAGAATGAATCTGCCCAGGGCGTAGGCCTCTTCGGAGGTGAGCGTCTGGCCGTTGCCCAGCTTTCTAAGGAGTGTTTTTAGATCCACCCCGAATGCATAAAGGCCATAAAAGCCCTATATATAAGTATTATGCTAGAAATTTTTCGTACGCGTCGGCGTCGAGAAGGCCGTGGCCCGATAAGTTGAAGGCAATTACGGAGCCGTCTGGTAGCTTCTTCGCCAGGTCGATAACTGCCCTGATGGCGTGGGCCGACTCGGGCGCCGGGACGACACCCTCCGACCTGGCGAATAGGACGGCCGCCTTCATCACCTCCTCCTGGGGGTAGGCGAGGGGCTCCACGATGCCTAGCCTCTTAAGTAGCGAGAGGCTGGGCGCCGCGCCGTGGTAGCGGAGCCCCGCGGCGTGGATGGCGGGCGGCACGTAGTCGTGGCCGAGGGTGTACATCTTCAACATGGGGAGCACCCCCACGGCGTCTGGAAAGTCGTATTTGTAATCCCCTCTGGTGAGTTTAGGAGCCGCCTCCGACTCCACGGCGACGAACCGCGTCTTCTCAAACCCCTCCCCCCTCAGCTTCATCCCAATCATTGGATATGTGAAGCCGGCGAAGTTGGAGCCGCCCCCCACACACGCCACGGCGACGTCCGGCTCCTCCGGCAGTTGCTCCACGGCCTCCAGCCCGATGACTGTTTGGTGCATCAAGACAAACTCCATGACGCTCCCAGGCAGGTACCTCCTCCTCTCGCCAGACAGCACGTACTCCACCGCCTCGGATATGGCTATGCCCAGAGAGCCCGGGTGGTCTGGCCGGAAGTGCCTCCTCCCGGCCTCGGTCACCTCGCTGGGGCTGGGGTACACCACGGCGCCGTATGCACGCATGAAGGTCAGCCTCTGCCTCTTGGAGTTGTAGGAGGACCTCGTCATAAACACGACGGCCTTCAGCCCGAAGAGCGCCGCCGCCAGCGACACGGCCATCCCCCACTGCCCCGCCCCGGTCTCCGTGGCCACCTCCACGGCGCCGTCAGCCTTTGCGTAGTACGCCTGCGCCACCGCGGTGTTGAGCTTGTGGCTACCCACTGGCAGAACCCCCTCAAACTTGTAGTAGATCCTCGTCTTTACCCCGAGGGCCCTCTCCAGCCCCTCGGCTCTGAAGAGGGGCGTCGGCCTCCCCACCCGTCTGTAGACATCCCGCACCTCCTCCGGGATGGAGACCCACCGCTCCGCGGTGAACTCCTGGTCGATTAAGGCAGAGGGCAGGATCTTGGCGAGAAGGCCAACCCTGCTCTCACTCTCATCGGGATCTCTCGGCGGCGAGAGGGCGACCGGCAGATCCGCGGCGATGTTATACCAACGGTTCACCACCCCGACATAAGCCCCAGATAGGAGTGGCTTAAAAACTTTTTTAATGTTGAAGGCTTCAGCGCGCTGTTCTCACACGGCGTAGTTCCCGCCGCCTCTACGGGTCAGGTTGTTGCGCGCGGCCCGCCGGCTCCAAACGGATGGTTGAAGACTGAAAAACTGCGCCGACCACCTTAAATGACCCGCGGCCATCCCCAGCGGCTCTGTAAGTAGGAAGGCCAGTTTAATGGCGCCAAATATCACATCTCTAAGAGCTATCTCAAGGCCGCGGATGCCGACGCCAGCCAGGGCAATCTTTACAGCCTCAGGTACGCCCCTATAAATGAGGCGCTGGGGACAGAGCCGCAGATAGCTCCCCAAGTTCTCCGAGCAAGACTGTTGCGAGTATCGCCTCTCTGCGTTTGATCACATGGTGGCTGTAGATGTAAAAAACGAGGACGGCAAGATGAGATCGACTAAATACTCATAAGTGCTTTCAAAATGTGGAGAGGCGTTTAGTGATCATATAAAGACCAGCAGAGTTCCGTTAAGGTTTATATCTCCATACGGGTGCCTCTACGTGGAGGAGTATCTAGACTTTAAGAATAGGCCTAAAGAATATGTCGAGGCGAGGATCGAGGAGGCGAGGGCAGAGGCGAAGTTGGCCGAGGAGATGTTAAAAAGGCAACTCTACCAAAATGCGGCTAACAAAGCTTTCATGGCGCTTAAAGCCCTACTAAGTGCGTTGGTGGTATCAAGGCTCGACCTCTTGACGCGAGAGGCCAAGAGGAGGGAGTGGTATCTTAAAGTCGGCTACGCGGCCCCCACCACCGGCTTGATTAGAATAGCAAAAGACCTGGAGGCGCTGGGCGTCGCAGGGGTTGAGCCAGTGGTAAAAACTGCGTTGATGCTACATAGATTTGCCTACAACGGCTTCGATCCAAACTTCGTGGACTACTCAGATCTAGAGGAAGTGGCCTCTGACGTAAAACAAGTATTGGAGTACGTCGAGAAGATCCTACGGCAACTAGAAACCTCAAAGGGGAACTAGGCGTAGGGAGGGTATGGCTGGCGGGAGGGCTGTCGAGCTAGCGACGCTAAACCCGGGCCTATCTGGCAGGTAGGTTGCTCACCGGGTGGGGATCGAGGTTCTAAGAACCGAGCCTCCGAGGGCGATCCTATGGAGTCGCTTGGTCTACTCCTCAACCATTAGTTATCCCCAGAGTAGCGGCTATCTAAACCCAAGCCGAGAAAAAGGGCGGGGGTGGGTCATCAACGGGATCGAGATGTGGATAACCGACGGGCTCTACGCAGACTACTACCTAGTGGCGGCGAGGACGGGGCCGAGGGAGGCGAGGGCACAGGGCAATTACGCTGTTTCTACTGCCCCGTAGTAAATGCATCGAGGCCTCGCCCTATAGAGGTGATGGGGGTCAGGGGTACGGGAACCGCCGAGCTTAAGCTCAGCGACTGCAGAGCCGGCGACGACGATGTCGTGGGCAGGGTGAACGGCGGGTGGGAGGTGCTCATCACCACCCTAAACGTTGGGAGGACAGCGGTGGCCGGCGTGGCGGTCGGAGTCGCCCGCGGAGCTTATGAGGAGGCGATGAGCTGGGCGAGGAATAGAGAGCTCTTCGGCAGGAAGCTTGTGGAGTTCCAAAACATCCAGTTCAAGCTAGCGGAGATGCTCGCCGCTATAGAAACCGCCAGGACGCTGACGTACTACTCCGCCTATCTATACGACGCAAAGTCGCCCCACTTCATCCTCATGACCCACGTCGCCAAGCTACAGAGCGCCCGCATCGCCGTAGACGTCACCAGACGCGCAGTGCAGATAGAAGGCGGGTTCGGCTACAGCAAGGAAAGCAAAGCGGAGATGTTCTACAGCGATGCCAAAATCCTAGAGATAGGCGAGGGCACCAACGAGGTGATGAAATACATCATCTACAAGCTAATCGAAAAGAGCCAATAACCTTACAAACCAGGCAAATCTAAACCACATGCCTCTCGTAAAGATATGCGGAGTAGCTAGGGAGGCAGACGCCGAGGCTCTAGACGGCCTTGTGGAGTATATAGGCTTCATCGTGGAGCCCGCCAGCCCCCGCTCCGTCGACGCCGCGAAGCTAGCCGCCCTCCGCCGCTCCATCTACAGAAGCAAAGCCGTGTTAGTCACGGCATCTATGCCTCCCAGAGACGCCGTCGACACGGCGGCGCGGCTTGAAATCCCCGTAGTCCAGCATCACGGCCGGCTCGCGCCGGGGGACTACGACTACGCAGAGGAGAGGGGGGTCGCGCTGGCCCCTGTGGCTGTGTACAGACCAGGCGCCGGTTTGAGAAGGGAGGTGGAGGAGCTCCTCAAGCTCCGGCACGAGTACGTGCTGGTAGACGCCGATAAGAAGAGCCGGGAGCGCTACGAGGGGGGCTTGAAGATACCGCTGTCGGCGCTGGCGGAGGTTGTCCACCTAGGCAAAGTCGCCGTGGCGGGCGGGGTGACGCCGGAAAACGCCCATCTTGTGGCGGGGCTGAGGCCCTACATGGTGGACGTGGCGAGCGGGGTGGAGGACGCCCCTGGCGTGAAGAACATGGAGAAGGTTAGAGCCCTCCTCAAAGCCCTCGGCCGGTGAGCCGCGCTACCGCCCACACAGCGCCTTGAGGCTCTTCAACAGCTGTGCCACGGCGGCGAGGCGCTCCACCACCCTCGGATCGATTACGTGCTCCAGCTTCTCAGCCTCAGACTCGGCGAGCTCCTCCTCAACCCCAATGGTCTTAAAGAAGTCGGCGAGGGAGCTGTGTATCTTGTCTAGATACTCCACCCTAGCCCTCCCAGCCTCGGTAAGCAGAACCCCCCCGCGGCCCCGGTACTCCACCAGCCCCTCCGCCTGGAGGTACAGCACCATCTTCCTAGCTGTGCTGGGCTTCACCCCCACCTCCCTCGCAAGCGCCGAGAGAGAGGCGCGGCCCCCAAGCTGGTGAAGCGCCTCCAGATAGTGCTCAGGCCTGTACCTCAGAAGCTCGTGACCCATGGCACACATAAATCCCCTATATAAGTGAGTAGACCACCAGAGCGGCCGAGTACGCCGCGGCGCCCGCCACAACGAGCCTAAGCCCCCTCGACACGACGCCGCCCGAGAGGCGCCACAGCACCACGAGGACGACCGGGAGAGCCGCCGCAAGCACCGCCTGGGTATAGACAAGGACTGAGAGAGGCGAGAGGCCCGCCACCCCCATCGCCAGCACAGCCGGGGCCAGGTTGGCCAGGCGGGCGCCCAGCCTAACCCTCCACGCCTCCACCCCCCTGCCCGTGATGAACTTAACAGCAACAACTCCGAACTCCACGGAGACCGCCGACGATGCGACGCCCGAGAGGAGAAGCGCTAGGGAGAAGAGGATCGCCGATAGGGGGCCGTAGAGGGGCTCCAGCACCCTAGGCACCTCGAAGAGAGTGACCTCGCTACCGCCGAGGGCGTATGCAGAGGTTATCAAGATAGAGGCGTTTATCGCCGAGGCCCCCAGCAGGTTAACCACAGTCTGCCAGCCGTGCTCCCTCCTGCTCTGCCCCGGGGCTAGGTGGCTGTGGAGCAACACGGCGTGGGGCATTATAGTCGCCCCGACTATAGCCGCCGCCACCAGCGCCGAGTCCCCAGAGATGCTAGGCAGAAAAGAGGCCGCCAGCACCGAGGCGGGGTCCGGCCTTATGAGAAACAGCTCAGCCACAAAGCTCAGCCCAATAGCCGCCACCATACCCCCTATAACCTTGGCAAAGAGATCCCTCCTGTCGGCCAGAGCCGCCAGGATTGCCACGTCGACAAAGCCGAGCAGAGCCGCGGCGGATATGGGCAGGCCCAGGAGTAGGTGGAGCCCCGCTATGACCCCCACGTACTCAGCCATGTCAGTTGCAAGCAACACCGCCAGAAGAACCGGCGATAGAAAGGGCCGCCACCCGCCACCCACCAGCTCCAAGACGCCGCGCCCCCTGGCGATGCCCACTGCCCCAGCCACGTACTGCACAGCCACCGCCAGCAACCTGCT
>NZ_JBMFKV010000035.1:0-15683 GCF_049971835.1 Pyrobaculum sp. | reverse complement strand
CACACCCACCGAAGCCGCCTCCACAGCCTCCAGCAACCCAACCCCAACCAAAGACCCCAGAAAAACCCTCCTATACACTCCAGCCACAAACCCCCACAATTTAAAAATTGTACATATAAAGTTCCCGGCAACAACACCACAACCCAAGCCCCACACAGCCGCCAAAAACAGCCAACAAAGGGCCAGGGGCGGCCAGAACTCACAAGGCGGCGAGGAATATACTATTCAACAACAGCGCCGCAGACGGCGTATTCAATGGACAAACCGGGGAAGGCCCTCCCCCGGCCGTAAAAAGCCGAGGGGTGCTGGGCGCCCCGCCGCGTAAGAAAGCGGCGGCGATGGTTAGAGGAGACGTAATACAAGCGCTCCGCGAGTGTAGCAGTCGAGAAGGCTGGCGGGGCGCCTCCACTCTCTATAAAAACTTGGCAACAAAGCGGAGATGTACGCATCTCCGCTCGACTTGCGGCACGGCTCCGGGGAGATGCGCCGCCTCTTCAGCCGACAGGCCGCCACTTAGAAGTGGAGAGGGCCCTTGCGTGCGCCGCAGGTGCGGCGAATAGACTCGCCTAAATGAATACGGCCCGCGTCGCGTCAATAACATCACTGGACGCGGCGCCGTACTGCACACATCTGCCGGATTCAAGACGCCGCCGCGAGCTAAGCAACCCGCCATTAACACCACCTAGTCCACACGCCCCGCTCCGCAGCCACCCCATCTATACGGCGGCACACCGACGCGCAACTCTCCAAACCACCTCAACCACCGCCAGAAGAACAAGCTACACAGCACCAAACACCTCCGAAGCTAAAACCGGCAAGGCCGGGCGTAAGATATAAAGTTTGTTTTCACATCTAGATCTATGAGGCCTTCGTGTTCTCAGCTAATGTCTGGAGGGATCCCGCACATCGTTGGAGTGGTATCTATATTGGCCGCCCAATGGGAGGCACCTTATACATACGTTGCGCAAAACACGCTTGTCGTGAGGCGATGAAGCAGAGAAAGCACGTAGTTATTAAAATTTTTTCTATTCTCGCACTTATATATCTCTCAATCTTCATTCCATGGACTATATTGCTGTATACCTTTACATCGTATTTTATATACGAATACGCGAAGTCAGACCCCGTCTCTACGGTATGGCTGACTAACAGATCTAGTTATGAACGTGTAGCAGAGATACTTACACAACTGGGCTATAGGTTTGAGCCGTGGGACAACAAAACATTCGCCGGGACTCTTTTGATATTCGGCGACGTGAGGCCCGCCTATCCATATATCAAGGAGCACGCCTCCAGCCCCGTGGTGTATACATCAGCCTTTGACTGTATTATATGCCTGGGCGCCACTGTGCACAGCCTGGCAAATTACCTGCTGTTATTAGCCACTTACACTACAGCGCTCATAATGATATCAACAGTAGCAGTTAGAAGAGGCGTTCTGAGTTGGCGAGGCGTGGCTCTAGCCAGCGCGGCGCCCCCTCTAGTCCTGTACCTATCCGAGGCGCTGTACATCTTAGCCACATCCCTCATTCTTTCACACAGCTCATTAGACTACAGAAGCGTTTCGCTATTCCTAGCGGCTCCATTTACGCCCATACTCATCGTCACACTCACTAGGTGGTCTTTAGCTAAATGGAGGCGCTGACCTCACAAGCCCCGAGCTACGGGGCGCGGCGCCGCGGGCAGTTTGGCGTAGAAACCCAACCCGGCGCTAACACTGAGAAAACACCCCCACAACCCCCTACTCAATAACAGCGCCGTAGACGGCGTCTATTCCCAGTTGCGCCGCTCTTTCCAGCGCCTCTTTGTCTATGTTTACTGCCACGATTATTAGGCGGTCTGCCTTCCGGCCGAGTATCTTCTCCACTGCCTCCGCCTTTTGGGCAAACCACTCCACATCCTCAAGCTCTGCATGCGACTTAACCTCCAAGAGATAAGTCCTCCCGTCGTGGATATAGACGTCAACCTCGATACGGGTCCCCGGCCTCATGAAGCGGCCGTCTACATCCGTGTAGACAAACTTCTCCACACGGCCGGGCTCAACCCCCCTCTTCTCAAGAGCGTCTCGGTAGATCTCAAGAACTGTGCGCTCCAAATCCCGGCCCCATCTGCGGCCAAGAGAGCCCATAGCCACCTTAAGCTCAGCAACGGCCTTGGTTAATTCATCAAGCCGCCTGCCGTGTTCCTCAACTCTCTTGGCTAGCTCTGCTACTGTCTTGCCTAGCTCTTCTATTCTTTTGTTTGTCTCCTGGAACCCCGTCTTCATATACTCGGCTAGGGTCTTCACGGCGTCGGCCACCTCCCTAAGCTCCTCAGACCTAGCCCTCCTAACAGCCCTCTCCACAACCTCCTCAAGCCTACCCCAGTCGAGACTCACAAGAAAACTGGTAGCCCAATTAATAATCTTTCCACGGGCTCCAGATCCTTTTTACGGCCCTCTTCCCTTAGTGCATTTTGGGCTATTCGAGCCTGGCGGGCCCTTCGGCCGCCTTTAAAACAAGGTTCTGGAGGCGCGGGAGCAGAGCGGCCCTCCACGATTCTATGATCTGCGCGAAGCGTATCTGCAGATATCTGCTAGGGGGCAGACGCCGCACTTAGGCGACGCGGCTCTGCACACTCTCCGGGCGAGGTCCAGCACGCCGTAGTTAAACTCCCGGGCTATCTCGGGATCCTTGGGAACCAGCGACCTAGCGAACTTCCACATCTCGGGATCTGTATGCGGCCTTTTTCTGGCCGACTTTATGCCAAACACCCTCTCTAAAACCCTTATCATGTTCCTGTCCAGAAGCGGCTCTGGCGAGCCGCAGGAGACCAGAAGCACCTCGGACGCTATGTAGGGCCCCACACCCGGCAGACCCATCAGCGCCTCCCGATCACACGGAACTCGGCCGCCATAGCGGGCCACGAGCTCCCGAGCCAGCTCGATAAAGAGGCGCGACCTCACATGCTCCATCCCCAGAGGCTCTATGATCTTCTTTACCTCATCCTCACCAGCGCTGACCAAGGCATGGGGGGTGGGAAATCTCTCCAGAAACTCGGTATACACTCGCAGAGCCTGCTTGGCAGTTGTCTTCCTCAGCATCACGGCGGCCACAAGCGTAGCCCAGCCGTCGCGCGGAGACCTCCACGGCAGGTCGCGATCGCCGTGTGCACGGTACCACTCGACAATACGCATCACAAAAACCTCGGCCACGCCTCCCACATAACGCCACAGCTACCGGGCATATTAAAACTCTGGCTACACATAGAAAGCGCGGTAGCGTCCTATCAATATCCAGCGGCCCGCGCAACTGCCGTCAATGCAGAATATAAAAATCTACGCGCTTTCATCAAGCTGTGAAGAATAAGATCGACGTATGCAGAAAGGCAATTATGAGCGCAGTTGACACGCGCCACCTCCACGAAATTTTCGGCAGATTTTCAAAGGAGCTCTGTGAAGGCGCCGTAAGAGGCGGCGACTTTGAGACATTCCGCTCAGCCTCCGAATGGGTCAGCTGGCTGAGCTGGAGCAGTGTGGTGCTTGATGAGCAGGATTACCTAACCACCGCTGTGTACGCCCTCAGATTAGCTCCCAGGCTCGCCCCCACGGACTACGGCAGATCAAGACAGCGCGACCTCGGCCAGCTGTGGACAGACGCCATAAGAGGCCACCTGGGAGAAGCCGCCTTCGTCAAGTGGCTGAGTCAGCGGTTCCAAAAGGCGGTAAAGACAGGCATCGAGGCCGTAGGCCCCCTAGACGAATTCCTCCCCACCGACATAGTAGAGGTAGACGGAAGACGCCCAGAGGTTAAGGTAAGCATAAAGACCACAAAGCTGAACGGGATATGGCTCGACATTCCCTACAAGCAGATTAAGCACAGCGACGTGTTCGTGCTGGTGAGAGTCGGAGCCACGAGAGAGCACTTCGTGGCGTTCTTAAAGGCAATCAGCGTAATCAGAGATAAATTGCTGGAACCGGCGCTGAGAAGCGGAATAATCTCCCAAGACGTGTACAGAGAGCTGTGGGAGAGCCTGCCAAACTTCACACCGGTGCCCGCATACGTAGCCGGATACTTCGACAGACGTGAGCACTCCAGCAGAATAGACGCGGAAAAAATCCTGGAGGCAGACGGCGTAGCAAAAGCCAAGAGAATTGTAATCAACAGATACATGGGCTACTGGAATCCTAAAAATGAAGAGCTGAGGAGGCTCCTCAGCGAAAAGCTCAGCCAGAAGATCGGCAGAGATGTAGCAGGCTTAAAAATAGCGTTTGAAGGCATAGGAGAGTTCAGCGAAGCGGATCACTTCATAGTGAGCTCAGGACTGCTGAAACGCACAGAGAACGAGTGGGCCAGGCTTGTGGCTCAGCTCTGAAGAGCCGAGAGAACCCCCGCCAGCGCCTCGGCTATCCGCCTAGCCATCAGCGGGGGAACCGCCTCACCTATCTGCGCCCTGATCTCCGACCTGCCCCCCCTGAAGCGGAACGCGTCTAGAAACGTCTGAAGCCTCGCCCTCTCCCTAAGGGTGAGAGTAGCCCGGTCCCTTGCGTAGTGGTAGCCGTGCGTCCCGCCGCCCCCATAAGCCACGACGGTGTAGGCAGGCCTCAGCGGGTGGAGCCTGCGGTAAACCAAGCTGATCCCCCTCCCCTCCACCTCCCACTTGGTACCCCTCACAAACTCGTGATTCTCGCCGGGCGGAATCCTCCGCATCCGCTCAACAACCGCGGGATCTTCATGAGGCAGATCTGTGGTGCCGTCTGGAAGCTTGAGGGAAGACACGGGAATGCCTAGATACCCCAGCTCCCTAAGCACTGCTGTGTGCTCCTCCCAGACCTGCTCCAGCTCCTCTTCCCCGGCGCGCGTGACGCCGTTCGCCGCGAGGTAGTCCTTCACCACGTCGAATGTAAGCCTGTCCCACACCTCCCTCTTCCAGCGCAGAGCCCTCTCAGTCCCCACCTCCTCCCACACGCCGCGCCACTCCTCCATAACCTCCACATACTTCTCCTGAAGCTCCGGCAGAGGCCTCCCCTCGAAGACCTCCAGCGGCGTGAGGGGGTACTTGGCGAAGTGAAACCTCCTCCCCCGGAGCTCGGCCTCGATCAGCGACCGCGCCTCCCACACCTCGTCAAGCCGCCTAAACAAATCCCGCCTAACACCCACGATGATGAGCCTCTCCCTCCGCTGAGGCACCCCCAAAGCGCTGGCATCCACCACCCCGCTGAATAGGATTTCGTACCCCACCGCCCCGCCGCTGAGAGACGCGCCGAATTTAACAAATATCGAGTCAACGTATATTGATGAAGTCCATGGCCTTGTCCCCCTCTCACTAGCTCGTGGAAATCGCCGTTGACATCAGGCTGAAGATTTATAAGCCCCGAGCTGAGAGCCTCGGCGCTGTAATTATACGACACAGCACACAGTACCTACACTTCACCTGAGGGATCTGCAGAGAACAGCACCTCTGCGTCGCCCCGTTCCCGCCGTCTATAAGCGTTTTTTCAACATGCCAGCCTTAACAGCTCAGACGCAACGAATAACCCAGTTGCTTATCACCTTATAATGCGAGCAGTTCCGGTATTTACAGTATCTATGGAACGAAGTACAATCTCAGCTTTTAAAACGAGGCAATAAGAATCTCCATACTCTACGGCTTAGAGGTTTAAATCCCATAATTAAAGGCAAATGTGGAAGTTCTGCCAAAGCCTTGGTTCGACCTAATGCGGTATAGAGAAGTGCGGCTAAGGGAGGCTCTTTACGAGGCTGAGCTGGCGGAGAAGTTCCTTGAGGAGGGCCTTGTGCGAAATGCCGCGGGTAAGGCCTTCCAGAGCTGGAAGGCTATTGTCGCCGCGTATTCAGTGGACAAAATCGAGGAGCTGGGTAAAGCTTTCCCCGGACGTAAAAAGCTGAGAGGCGCCCGGCGTGTCGTCGACAAGGCGGTGTGGATAGTGGCGATAATGCCAACCACAGCCCTCAAGAAAGTGGCGCAGATAGTTGGAGGAGACGTAGATCTCTATACAAACATAGCGCTTCTGCTCCATGAGTATCAGTACAACGGCCCCGATCCAGAGGGTATACTCAGCGTATACCCAGACGACGACGCCGCGGCTAAGGACATAAAGAGGCTCGTCGAAAAGGCCAGGGAGCTGGCGAGGCGCCTTCACTCTTTATAAAAACTCGGGAACAAAGCGGCTATGTATGTATCTCCATTCGACTGGCGGTACGGCTCCGAGGAGGTGCGCCGCCTCTTCAGCCAGGAGGCAGTCATCAACGCCTATCTAGAGGTGGAGAGGGCGCTTGTATGCGCGCTGGAGGAGCTGGGCGTGGCTGAGAAGGGCTGTTGCGAAAAAGTAAAAAACGCAGAGGTAGGCGCCGACGAGGTCTACCGGCTTGAGAAGGAGACGGGACACGACGTGCTGAGCCTAGTGCTTCTGCTGGAGCAGAGATGCGGGTGCAGATACGTGCACTACGGGGCCACCTCCAACGACATAATAGACACGGCGTGGGCTCTGCTCATTAGACGCGCCCTCTCCATTATAAAACAGAGGGCGCGTGCCGTGGGCGAGGAGCTGGCGCGCCTCGCGGAGAGGCACAAAACCCTAGAGATGGTGGGCAGGACGCACGGGCAGTGGGCCGAGCCCATCACGCTGGGTTTCAAATTTGCAAACTACTACTACGAGCTCCACATCGCATGCAGACAGCTGGCCCTTGCCGAGGAGTTTATAAGAGCCAAGATAGGCGGCGCCGTCGGCACCATGGCTGCGTGGGGGGAACTAGGCCCCGAGGTCAGGAGGAGGGTCGCCGAGATGTTGGGCTTGCCCTACCACGTAATTACGACCCAGGTGGCGCCCAGGGAGGCGTTCGCCGTGCTGGCCGCCTCTCTGGCGTTGATGGCGGCCGTCGCCGAGCGCCTCGCGGTGGAGATAAGAGAGCTCTCCCGCCCCGAGATCGGCGAGGTGGTGGAGAGGGGAGGCGGCTCCTCCGCCATGCCCCACAAGGCCAACCCCACGACCTCCGAGCGCATCGTCAGCCTGGCGAGGTATGTGAGGGCTTTAACACACGTGGCGTTTGAAAACGTGGCACTGTGGCACGAGAGGGATCTCACAAACTCCGCCAACGAGCGCATATGGATACCCGAGGCCCTCCTCGCCCTGGACGAAATCCTCAACAGCACCCTTAGAGTCTTGAAGACTATACACATCAACGAGGCGAGAATAGAGAAGAACCTACAGAAGGCGTTGCCCCACATCCTCACAGAATTCCACATGAACAAGTTAATAAGAGAGGGGTACAGCAGAGCCGAGGCGTACAAAAAAGCCCGGGAAATACGCGCATTGACGTACGAATACCATAAGTGGCCCGTGGAGAAATTAATAGAAGAAGCACTAAACCTAAGACTATGTGATTAACATATCGGCAACTAGCAAAATAAGTAGTTGTAGTAGTACAAGAGATAAAGATAAATAGAGTTCGCAGATAAGGTATCATGGTGTACAAAGAATCAAAAAAATATACTGCTTACAGTACTAATAGTAGTGCTGACCGCCGTTATAATGGCAGGCGTTGTTGAGTTATATAGCGAGGACGTGAGGTCAGATTGCACAGGGCCAGCTTGCACAATAGGCTATGCCTATCAGAAGACATGGACAAAAGTATGGTACGACGACACCGCCCGCGAAGTGGTGGGCCATACCGGTGGATCAGATATAAGATCAGGAGGTATATACTACTTCCAGATAAGTAGGCAGGCGCATCCATATCTAGCCGGTTGCGTCGGTGATCCATGGAGTGGCTATCAGTGGGGAAGAATAGACTATGATGTAGTTGATTGGTATGACATACTTGTTGGTTATGTTGGTAGATGGTTTACCCTAAGTAGTATATGGGTATATGCATGTGGATAATATGAAGGGGAGGCGCTACACGAGAGGTGTGGTCGTTGCGGCTGTCGCGGTTACTTTGTTAGTGGCACTTGCCATGTGGTTCAGCGCCGCTTACGCAAGACCTGGCAAGCCTCTGGTGCCCTTAACCCAAGGCACATTTACGGCGCAGTACACGGCTGAGGTTATGTGCGCCGGGGGGAACAAATTCGAGACAAACCTCACTCTAGTCTATAAAAACGGTAAGTTGGCCAGGGCCGTGCTAGGCGGCTACGAGTTGCCGCTAGCTGTGTTTAGCTATCCGCACCAGTTCGCCTATATTGGAGAGCTACTGCTTGACCTAGATAAGGTTAGGAGTGTTAACAACGAAACTGTGAAGGGCCTCGGCGGCGTTGTCTATAAGCGTAGCCTCAACCCCGTGCCCTTTGACAAGTCGCCTCTCGCCCCCCGTAGCCAGCTGTTAGTCGAAACCAGTTTTAACTACTCTAGGCTGGTGATCGAGGGGCACGGCGAGTTGATAAACGCAACGACCCACGGACTGTTGATATTTGACGACAAGGCAGACGTGCCCTACTTCTTCATAATTGACATAATTCACAGCGCCATGAGGAGAGTCTGTAGAAGCTCCTACGCCAATATAGTTGCATACATCCGGGAGGTGAGGTAACCCCAGTTTTTAAAACCCCCTTTTCCCTCCTCCCGTGTTTGTTGGTGTTGTGGACTACACTGTGGGCAACGTCGGTAGCGTACTGATGGCGTTGAGAAGGGCGGGGGCGGAGCCTGTGGTTGTGAAAAGCTTAGAGGAGGCGGCGGGGGTCGACGCTCTGGTGTTGCCCGGCGTCGGCACCTACGAGGCTGCCTACGCGCTGGCTCACGAATTTAGAAATGCGATTTTGGAAAAGCCGACGCTGGCCATATGCCTCGGCATGCAGTTGCTGTTCGAGGCGAGCGAAGAGGGCGGGGGGCAGGGGCTCGCAGTCTTCAGAGGACGGGTAGAGAGGATAAGGGCTCGGAAGGTGCCGCACATCGGCTGGGCGTATACACACGTGGCGAGGCCCGACGGCGTGGTGGAGGAGGGGTACTACTACTACCTACACAGCTACGGCGTGCGCTGGGACGGGGAGGACCCCTCGCACATCGCCTACGTGGAGCCGGGCGATAGATACGCCGCGGCGGTTAGGAGGGGCCACATACTCGGCGTGCAGTTCCACCCAGAGAGAAGCGGCAGGGCCGGCCTCGCGCTGATTAGGAAATTCCTAGCCGAGGCGCGTAGGTAGCTACAGCAAGCCGCGCCGCTCCTCCCCGCTCTTCAAGACGTACGACGCCGAGGACTCGAAGCACGACCTGGAGCCCGTGTGGCACGCCGCGCCTATCTGGAAGACTTTGAGCACGACGGCGTCGCCGTCGCAGTCCGTCCTAAACTCCTTTACTATCTGGTAGTGGCCGCTGGTCTCCCCCTTCAGCCAAACCCTCTTGCGCGTGGTGGAGAAGTAATGTGCAAGGCCCGTGGTGAGCGTCAGCACCACGGCGATCGGGTCCATGTACGCCACCATCAAGACGTCTTTAGTAACCACGTCTTGTGCAACCGCCACCACAGTGCCATCTATGTGGCGGTAGCGTAGAGACGACGCAATTTTCCAAGCCTCCTCAGCAGATGCCAAAGGCCTAGGCTCCATGAGAATTTGTCTGGTTTTTAGATTTGTCGTGTTCGAGAATTCGCTTGGCGATCCTATCGACGAAGTTTTTTACCTCCTCGTAGGCTTTCCTCACGTCGGATTCGGTTGCCCACCCTTCGTAGAAGTTTATATGCATGGCGTTTGCGGCGTTCCAGGCGTCGCGTATCCAGTCGCCTAGCTCGGCGGCGATTTTATCCTTATAGCGCCAGAGCTCTCCGTGTGACGCCAGTCTAACGCCGTCGCGCCAGTAGGCGTAGGCCTTCACAGCCAGCGCCGCCGCCCCCCAAATCTTCTCACTAACCTGACGGAAGTCGCCGGTTCCAAGCTCCTCCCCCGCCGTCTTTAGGAGCTCTAGGGCGGCCTCGGCGTATGCTTTAGCTTTGCCGGGTGGGTCTACGTCGGCTAGTAGCCGCTCTAATAGATAATCCTCTATAGACACGCCAGCCTCCTCCGCTCTTGCCTTAAGCTCCCTCACGATTCTAGACGGCAACACTAACGTCTCCACACATCTGTGATGGTAGAAATTTATATAGGTTACCGAGCTCGACGAAGTTCAGCTCTTTCGCAGTTCTGCCAAAAGCTCGACGTAGGGCACGCGTGTATACACATCAACGAAACGGCGATATACGCTACGTATTCGCCCGCCGTGCTACATAGATAAGGTTTTATAACTATAGTTTGCTTGGCCCGTGTTGTTGCCCGAAATAGACTTCGCCTACGATGAGCCTGACGTGGGCTATCAGAGGATAAGGCTTCACTTTAATGAAAACCTCTTCCTCCCAGAGGACTACTACAGAGCCGTCATGGCGCTCCCCGAGCCGTGGGAGATACGCTACTACACAGATCCTAATAATAAGAAGCTAGCAGTGGCTATAGAGAGGCATCTAGGCCTCCCACAAGGCTCCGTCGTTGTAACTGCTGGGGCTGACGAGGGGCTGAGGCTCGCCATGCAACTAGCCGCGCATATGGGGCGCGGCTTAGCTATTGTGGAGCCCACCTACGGCATGGCGCGTGTGGTGGCTAGGCAGGTGGGGCTGAGGCCCGTAGTTGCCACCTACGGCGTGGATTTGTCTCTAGACGTCGACGCGGTGGCGAGGCTTGGCGTCGGCGCTGTGTACGTCTGCTCGCCTAACAACCCCACCGCCCACGTGGTGAAGGAGGTGGAGGAGCTCGCGGCGAGGTTCAGCGGCCTCGTAGTGCTAGACGCCGCATACGCCGAGTTCGCCGGGTACTGGACGCCGAAGCTGTACGAATATGGAAACGTCGCCGAGGTGAGGACTTTTTCAAAGGCGTGGGGCCTTGCGGGGCTGAGAGTCGGCTACGTCGTCGCCCAAAAGCGGCTGGCCGAGGCTCTGAGGGCGCTGTCACCGCCGCACCCCATCTCCTCCTTCTCGGCCAAGGTGGTGGAAAAGGCGCTGGAGGTCGGCAGGCCGTACGTGGAGCGCTCAGTGGAGGAGTTGAGTGAAGTGCGCCAGTGGGCCGCGGCGCAGATAAGAGGCGACAAGTACCACGGTCCCACCAACTTCATCACAGTCAAGGTCGGCGACGCAGAGGCCGCGGCCTCCAAGCTGGAGAAGGCCGGCTTCGTGGTGAGGGTACTCGGCGGAAAGCCGCTCTGCCCCTCATGCATACGCTTCACCCTGGCCCCCCGCCCCATCATGGACAAGTTCCTCCAACAGTTAGAAAAAGTCCTGCAAGAAACCTCTGGAGGTAGGAGCCAGGCTCCTTAGGCCCAAGCGGCGCCGCGCCTCCCGGCGCTTTGTGTAGATTGTATAGCGGCGGCTCGCCATGGAGTTATGGTTTTTAAAAGAGGGGACTTGTGGACATGTGGAGACCGGCCGGAGGGGCGTCCAGATATTGAGGATACCGCTGGAGGACGTGGCGAAGGCAAGGCTTATGGAGAGCAGAGCTGAGGTAGAGCTGGCTAGGAAATTCCTCCACGCAGGTCTTCTGAGAAATGCCGCTGGCAAGGCTTTCCAAGCGTGGAAAGCATATCTCTCCTACCTAGCAATTAAGCACCAAGATCTCTTCCAGCTAGGGGGTGTTAAAATCCTGAGGAGGGGCATCGGCGTCTTGCGTAAGGAGCTGGTGCTTGCCCTGGCGCCCACCACCATGATGACGCAACTGGCTGAGAAGCTAGGCGCGAGGGAGCCGGAGGTCGTGGAGCTCACCGCCTTGGCCTTGTTGATACATGAATACCAGTGCAACGATCCAGACCCCTCCGGCGTTCTGAGCAAAATACCCAGCGACGACGCGGCCAGGGGCCTTATAGAGAGGCTAGTTACGCAACTAGAGAGGAGGCTGGCGGGCGAGGACGGCAGAACTTAGGAGCCGCCGCGTCTCTCGGGCTAATGTTTATAAATCGACGGGTTGCGGCCTCTATGGATAACCCTCCCCATGCTTCTGGCGGTTCCTAGCAAGGGCAGGCTTCAGGAACCTACGCTGAAGCTTCTCGAGGCCGTCGGCATCAGGCCGCTGGCTTCGGACGAGAGGGCGCTGGTGGTGCCCACCTCGTGGAGTGGGGTAAATCTCATACGGGCCAGGCCCGAGGACATACCATACCTTGTCGAAAGCGGGAGGGTTTGGGCCGGCGTGACGGGACACGACTACGTGGTGGAGTCCGGCTCAAACGTCGCCGAGGTGCTCGACTTAGAGTTCGGGAGGGGGAAGCTGGTGGTTGCAGTTCTGAAATCCAGCGGCGTGTCTACCGTCGAGGAGCTACCACCCGGGGCCCGGGTGGCCACTAAGTTCGTCAACATTGCCTACAACTACTTCGCAGAGCTGGGGAAGAGAGTCCGCATAGTCAGAGTGACGGGGTCCGTTGAGGTGCTGCCGCAGCTCGGCATCGCGGATGCCATACTAGACGTGATGGCGACCGGCACCACTCTGGAGGTGCACGGGCTGAGGCCGATAGCCACCGTGCTCGAGACCTCGGCGAGGCTCGTGGTAAACCCCCGCTACGTGGAGCACGAGTTGACAAAGAAGCTCGTCACATTCATAAGGGGGTACTACGCGGCTCAGGGTAGGAAGATGGTGTTTCTAAACGTCCCCGCGGACAGACTCGATGCCGTGCTGGCGGTGCTCCCGGCGATGGAGGCCCCCAGCGTGACGAGACTAGCAAAAGGCGACGTCTACGAAGTCTTTTCTGTAGTCCCCGAAGACGTACTCCCAGACCTCGTGATGCGGCTTAAAGAGGCGGGGGCAAGAGACATAGTAATAACCCCTATTGAGAAGTTGATAACATAGAAGGCGGCGCCGATCAGCCCAGCGACCGTCTCCCGCGCGGTTCGATTACCGACCTGTGTATTATCTCCGCCACGTCTGCGGCCACCTCTTCCGGACTCCGGGAGGCATCTACCACGGGGTGCCCCTCTTCGGCCGCTCTGGCTAAGTATATCTCCCTAACCCTCCTCAGGAATTGGACGTATTCATACTTCTCCACGTGCCCCCTCCTCCTAATACGGGCCTCGGCGACTTCTGGATCGACGTCGAGGATTACAGTAAGATCGGGCCTCGGCACCAGCTTGTTGATGTATTTTATGAAGTCTATCGGCACCCCCGCCGCGCCTTGGTACGCTATTGAGGACTCCACGTAGCGTTCGCTGATGACCAGGTACCCCTCCCTTATCTTCGGCTCCACCTCTCTCTTGTAGTGCTCTATACGGTCGGCTGCAAACAGCAACGCATCGACGTGGGGGTCCACAGAGCCCCCCTTCAGGGCCCACTCCTTTATCAACCTGCCCACGGGGCCGTCGCTGGGCTCCTTCGTGACGTACACCTTCGGCAGTAGCTTGGCGAGGAGCTGTATCACGGTGCTCTTGCCCGATCCGTCAATTCCCTCCACTGCTACAAACGCCATAACCCCCGGCGGGTGTCTGTTATTAAAGACCCCATGTAGAGGGGGCGCGGCTTCACAACACCGAAAACATGAACTGGGTAATGGCGTTGTACATCGACATCAAGAGGGCCTTCTCCTCAGGCGTGAGCCGATCCATGAAGGACTGATCGTTTATCACGTCGTGTCGCGTGGCTACGAGCAACGCCATCTTCTTCACCCTCTCTATTAGGAGCTCCCTGACGTCTTGGAGGATGGTCTTGACGGTCTTCGCGTCGCCTCTCTTGCTGAGGAGGTATATGGTGAGCCTCAGCCGCGGGTAGAAGCCCTCCGGCAACTTCGCGGGATACGTCTCCCTCTGCTCTACATATTTTAAAGAAGCCACGTCTCTCGGGGGGAGGGCATACGCCTCGTCTATCTCCACGGCCCCCATCTCGTCCAGCTTCAAGGCGAGGTACAGCGGCACCTCCGCCACCGTGTTGGCTTGGTAGGAGACGCCGAGCAGAGGTAGGGATACGTCCCGCCTAAACGTGACCCTCACCGGGTAGTAGCTAGCCACGCTGTTGAACGCCACACATCTACACATATACCAGTTAAAAAGACGCGTTTCCAGCACTGTGTGGTAATACGGCTCATGGTCACAGCGGCGTTTATCGCCGGCATAGCCGCCTTGGCGATAATAAAGCCGCCGGCGTGCGCCGCGCTGTACGGCGGGACTCTCTACTACGCGGCGTTTCTACCCGCGGGCTACCTGGCGAGGTGGCGGCTGGGGAGGGGCTTCCCTCTTGCATACGGCGTGTACTTCCTATCCCTCATGGCGGCGGGGCTGTTGGTACTAGCCTCGCCGCAGATACTGCAGAGCTACAACGAGGTGAGGGAAGCCCAGGCCCGCTACTTCTCCGCCGCCTCTCAATGCCCCCTGGGGAGGCCCCTAATCGTGATGCAAGCCGTCTTCCTCGCGCCGCTCGTCGAGGAAGTGGTCTTCCGGGGACTCCTCTTTGAGGAGGTGAGGGGGAGGTGGGGCACGGCGTCTGCTTACCTAATCTCCTCGCTGGGGTTCGCCCTCCTCCACAACCCCGGACTCGGGGCGGTTCCCATATTTATCGTCGCCCTATCCCTGGCGTTCGCTTACCACAGATACGGCCTGCCCGCCAGCATTATGCTCCACGCCACGCAGAACACCCTCGCCATGTTTATACACTAGCCGAAGCTCGCCGCGGCGCCTCCCTCAGCCGCGCAGACAAGCTCCGCCAGTCTCTCGGGGTCGTCTACATAAACCACCTTCACCACCCTCCTCTCGTCGAAGTACTCGGGATACGCCTCCCGGAGGCGGTCTGTAGAGGCCCCCGTCCCCGCCAGCACAAACAGCGGCTTGCCCATGGCATACGCCATAAAGGCCTCGATTGCCGTCCCCACGCCGCCGCCCACCACCGCCACGGCGTCGGCGGAGCGCACCAAAATCACAGAGCGGCAACGGTACTCGCACCCGCTACGTATCGCCACGACGCCGGGAGGGATCTCGACGTTTTCCCTCTCGATCGGCAAAACAGCCACCACCCTCAGCCCCCTCTTCAAGGCGCTATCTACCACCTCTTTCATGTGTCCCCAGTAGCCGCCTACTAGCAAAACGGCATCTGGACACCTGCCGGCCAAGGCCTCTACAAACCTCTCCACCTTCTCAGCTAGCCCCGGGACGGTGTTGCTGTGGACGGCGACTGCTATCTGCTTCATTGTCGGATGAGGTAAAGCACGTGGGGGACCTCGGCGAGGATTATCCGCATGCCAGTCTTCACAGAGTTGGGAGACCCCGGCAGTAGAAACACGGCCTTGCCGTTTATAACACCGGCGGTGGACCTCGTTAAAAACGCCGCGGTTCCCACCTCCTGAATACTGTAGTATCTAAACACGTCGCCGAACCCCTCCATCTCCTTCTCAAACAGCGGCCTCACCGCCTCGATAGTGACGTCAGTCTTCGTAAGCCCGGTCCCCCCGGTGAATATAATCACGTCGACGTCGTCCCTCTGGACAAGCTCAAACACCTTCCGCCTAATGGCGTACAAGTCGTCGGGAAGCAAGTCGCGCCCCACCACGACGTGCCCAGCCTCCCTAGCCATGGCCTCCGCCAAGTCGCCAGACTCATCCCCCGGAGAGCCGCCCGCGGACCTCTCCCTAAAGCGAGACGTGCTAACAGTCACGATGTAGAACCTAGCCACACGAGGCCCCTGCGATCTGTGGTGCTCGTGAGCCATGTAGAAACATACACACTATTTAAAACCAGCCACCCACCCCACACCCCCCGCGCATCTCCGTGGACGCC
>NZ_JBMFKV010000034.1:0-15957 GCF_049971835.1 Pyrobaculum sp. | reverse complement strand
GCCTAGCCTTAACCTCCTCCAAATCTACCACCTCATCAAAAGAACGAGGACGATACTTCTCAAACCAAAACAACTCGCTCATACGTAGAACTCCTCCGCCAGCTCTGTTTTTATGTATTGGCCTCCTTTAAGCAATACGTAGCCAAGGCGGTTCAAGATTTGTAAAAGTTCGTACTCCCTTCTGCCGAGTTTTTCCGCATCAGACAGAGACATGGGAAGCTTCTCTAGCAACTCACGCGCGGCTTCTTTCAGCACTACATACTCTCTGTTTGCCCCCTCGTCGCGTAGCACCAACACAAGGCCTCTCTCCAGGGCCTGCCTCAGTGCCTGCCTCGACTTAATCTCCGACAGTTGTACAAACTTCTTCTCCCGGAGTATGTCTATAAAAGAAGACTTCTGGGGCTGACGCGCCCCCGGCGCCGATTTTTTCAACTCCCGCAACTCCTCGAGGATTGTGTTTAGCATTATCTCTATCTCGTCTAGCCTCTCCAGAACCCGCTTAACGTCTTCGCACACCACGTAACTCTTGTACCGGATTAAATATCTAGGCGTGTATCTCTACGACGTCGTTGTCGTGGAGGACGTAGTCGCGCCCTACCCTCTTTGGGCGGCTGGGGAATGTGTCTCTGCGCCACACCACCGCGTATTTAAACGTCTCAGCGAGTGAGGAGTGTATCAAAGCCGCCACCTCGCCCACTGTGGAGCCAGCCTTTACTACGATAGGCTTGTTTACATAGGTCTTTGAGTGTATAGGTTTTGTAAATACCCTTATCCTCCCCGTGGCTTGCAGAAGATCCTCTAGCAACCTCCTCCTGTCTAGAGAGCAACTTCTCAAGTCGGCGAGGTAGTGCCTAACGCCGCTCTTAGAAAAGAAATTCACGAGGTCGGCCGCCGGCTTTATGGAGTCTATTTTTGTGACCACGGCGATTGTGGGTTTATACATCTTGTCAACGTATAGGGCTTCTTCTACCTCGTCGAGCGCCACCGCGCCCTCTATGTAGACAACCGCGTGGTGTATCCCGTACTCGTTTAGAATCTTCTTGACATCGTTTAAAGTGCCGCCCAGCACCCTCCCCCCTCCAATTATCTGTATCCCGCCGAGGCCCCGTCTCTCAATTTTCACGTAATTGCTAGGTGGCGTTAGGTACACCCCCTCGTCTTCAAAAAAGCCGAGAATCTTCTCCAAGACTCCGAGGTCGGCGTCGGCGCCTATTACCAACAAGACGGCGTCGGCGTTTCTCACGGTAGCCAGAGTGATGGTGTTTAGCTCGCTACTCTGTTCCAAAACTAGGCTCGGCGTCTTGATCAGCTGTACATAGACGCCATCTTCTACAAACATCGAGGGCACCGGCTCCACGGTGGAAAACGGCAAGTCGTCAGGCCTAAGCGTTGTGTTTGTAAGACACTGGAGGAGAGAGGTCTTCCCAGAGCTGGGTAGCCCCACAACAGCCACCTGGATGTCGCCCTCCTTAGCCACGTAGAGGCGGGCACCGCCCCCGCCGCGTATTGCCCTCTCCTTCTCCCGCCTCTCGTAGAGCTCTCTCTTCAGCTCAGCCATTCTCCTCCTGACATGTTTTATGAGCTTCTCAGTGCCCTTGTGCTTAGGCACCGTCGAGAGAAACTCCTCCATGGCCCTGATCTTGTCCTCCGGCGTCTTAGCCTCCATCACCTTCAGCCACGCGGCCTTGGCCTCGGCTGGTAAATTCGCCGGCACCGGAAAAACTACGCCGGGGGCTTTTTAGACTTTCCTGCCGAAGAACTTCCTAAGCCTCTCTCTAGTCTCCTCGCTGGTGCCCACCACAGCCAGTTTGTGTAGATAGGGAACCGCGTCGTCTACCATTTCGAGGAGGCGCCTCTTCGGCAAGACGAAGCTCGCGACGTGGCTAGGCGGCGAGAATAACTTCTCAAGCTCCAGCCCGCCTATTTCAGAAACCACGCCGAACGATAAAGCTTCACGCGCCGTGAACTCTCTGCTTAGCAGAATCCTCAGATGGCCATGTGAAAACAGACGACTCCCTATCGCCACAGTGTACGGCGGGAAAAGCCCCAGGTTGATGCCCTGTAGGGAAAATTTCACCGACTCGTGAGCGGCGACGACATAGTCTAGGAAGTACAACAACTCGACCCCAAAGCCGTAGACGTCTCCCCGGACATGCGCCACCACCCGCCTCTCGCATTCAAGCAGTTTCTTAACAAGCTCGTGAATCTTGAAGAGGTACTCAAGCGCCTTTTCCCTTCCCTCTAGAAATATCGACAGATCTAGCCCAGCGGAAAACACCGGGCCCTCATTTGTAATTACGAAATCTCTCTCGCATCCCAGCCCTAATAGATCCTCGAGAAGATTTGGCGTAAACGCGTTTCTCTTCTCGCCTATGAGGACAACTCTGTCGTATTTGCCAATTGTTGCTACTCTTATCACAATTCTGTCTAATAAAGATATTTTAAGCTATTCGTCGAGAGACATATGGCTGTGGATATCGAGAAAATTAAAAGTAACATAACAAACGTAGTGCCATACGCCGGTAAGTATGTAGAACCGCCAGAGGGAGAATATGTACAATACACAGGTCCAGGCCAGCTGAAGGTGCCAGACAAGGTTGTAATAGGGTACATAGAGGGCGACGGAATAGGGCCCGAGGTGGCGTACGCCGCCATAAAGGTTGCCAACGCCGCCGTAGAGAAGGCATATGGCAAATCAAGAAAAATAACTTGGTACGAGGTTGTGGTTGGGGAAAAAGCCGAAAAGATCTTTGGAAGCCGGCTACCAGATCAAAGCGTTGACATGTTGAAAAAGGTGAGGGTATTCCTCAAAGCCCCCCTGGAAACTCCGGTGGGTGGGGGTTTCAGGAGCATAAACGTCACTCTGCGCCAGCTCTTTGATCTCTACGCCAACATAAGGCCGGTTAAGTACTTCCCCGGCCTCCCCTCCCCCCTAAAGAGACCAGAGTCCGTTGATCTGGTTATTTTCAGAGAAAACACCGAGGACGTATACGCTGGGATTGAGTGGCCATATAACAGTCCGGAGGCCGCTAAGCTGAGAGAAATCTTGAGGAAAGAGTTCGGGGTCAGTCTAAGAGATGATGCGGGCATCGGCATAAAGCCGATAAGCAAATTCGGCACGCAGAGAATAGCGAGGCTGGCCCTGAAGTTCGCCGTGGAGAACAAGAGACGTGTCGTGACTGTGATGCACAAGGGCAATATACAGAAGTATACAGAAGGGGCCTTCAAAGAGTGGGCCTTTGAGTTGGCTAGGAATGAATTTAGGAACTACGTGGTGTTTGAAGAGGAGCTGGCTCAATACGGCGGCAAGGTGCCTGAAGGTAAGGTCCTGGTGAACGACAGAATCGCTGACAATATGTTGCAACAGCTACTCACGAGGACAGGTGAGTACGATGTGATACTAGCGCCGAACCTCAACGGAGACTACGTCTCTGACGAGGCCGCCGGGCTCGTCGGAGGACTCGGCGTGGCGCCGGGCATCGACGTGGGGGACTGGGGAATGATGGCAGAGCCCGTACATGGAACAGCCCCGAAGTACAGAGGCAAAAACTACGTCAACCCGACAGCAACTATACTAGCTCTAGAGCTACTACTCCGCTTCATTGGGTGGAGGGAAGCTGCCAACTACATAATCAAGGGCGTTGAGACTGCGTATAGAGAGGGGTACTTCACGGGAGATCTCGCTAGACAGATGGACGAGGAGGAGAGAAAGCAAAGAGTTAAGGAGGTACTCGGAACTCAGGAATTTGCAGATAAAGTAGTTGAGATAATAAAAAATCTCTAGACTTCTTTTGCAAATAGATACTCAACAGGCCTAAAGCCCATCTTTTTATAAAAGTTAATAGCTATTTCGTTAAGAGCTGGGAAAGAGGCCATAATCACCTCGGCGCCCCTCTTCCTCAGCTGCTCCACTCCCTCCATCATCAACCTCTTGCCAATACCCTTCCTCCGGTATTCAGGTAGTATATAGAAATCCTTAATTATGCCGGCGTACTTTGGGTAGTAGAATATCCTATCCTCGACATCGCCTTTCAGCAGACCCACTACTTTACTGCCCTCCACCGCAACTACCAACACAGAGGAGGGGTTATTCAACGCGTTTTCTAAATACTTCCGGGCGGCTTGTTCTACGTCTGGCGCTACTTGTAACAAGGGATCAAACTCGGCATTTAGCTTCCTCAACCTCACTACTAGTTGAACAGCTGAGTCAAGGTCTTCTTTTGTAGCAGGCCTAATTACTACAGTTGGATACATGCACATAATCTATCAATACATTTTTAAGCATTCCCAATAGCCAGATATTTAGTCTATAAGAGATAAATATAAAACTTTTATTACTTCTACAAAAAATTTACTATTTAAAACTAAGTTAATATTATGTATAGCCTATTTATTGACCTATAAGTATTATTTCACTATTCAAGAGTTCTGAAATCGTCAATTGATCGTACTTACCTGTTTCTACAGAATATAAAACCACGTACCTATTACCGATGTCGACAATCCTCTTCTCCTCCCCCCGTATCTTCACCACGTCGCCGGGCTTGTACGTAACTAGTCGTAAAGAATAAGTCATGTGGTATACCTTCCTGCCGTCTCTAACGCCAACCACCTTTGCGGTCTCCTTTATAGAACTGGGAAACTGCCTATGCAAGACATAAGCCAAGTGTCTAGCTAAATTTGAGCTGGTGGTGTAGATATCTAGCCCATATCTTAAATATTTTATATCACTAATAAATCCGATTTTCTTATCTTTAAATTTTAATAATTCTTGTTCAATTATATTAAGTATTTTCTTTTTATACGTATCATCGAGTCCCCGCGGAGTGCCTCTTATCTGTAGTAGAGCAACCTCTCTACGACTCAGCATTTCTCTACAGGTATTACAAATGTCGTATACATATTCAAACTCCACTACGTAGCTTAACGACCTCGGCTCAATAGAGGGGTGGGGAGTGCCCCTAACCACTACGTTGATTACTATCTCACCATCACTTTGCGAAACCTCCGCCTTCTCTAAAACGCCTCTGATTGAGGTCTTTTCAGATATGATTCTCCTAGCCACCTCCTCTAAGTCGGCTCTCTTCCCCCCCACCCATCTACCCCCCAGGAACACCGCGCCGCAGTATTTACATCTCAGCAACCTCCGCTCCTTCACCAACACCAGGGGGTGCCTCTCAATGTAACATTCTTCACATTGACCCTCAATGAGTCTGTCTACAAGACGGCCGCAGTAGGGACACGGAACTTTAGCCACGTACCTACCCCCTCCCCTCTAAATATTTTCGCACCTCTACTGCAATTGCGTAGGCGAGAGGAGGGGGGACACTTTCCCCAACTTGGTTGAATTGGGAGTCTTTAGAGCCTAGGAAGACGTAGTCGTCTGGATACCCCATCAACCTGGCTTGCTCTCTCACTGTGAGGAGCCTGTGCTCCTCGGGGTGGACAAACCTCCGGGAGCCCATGACGGTGGGCGCCACGTCGTCCCACACCAGCCTTATATAGTTTTCGTAGAAGCCGCCGGCCCCCCGGAACCTCATCAAGGCCTCGCCAGGCCTCATCCTAGCTATCCTCTCCTGCTTCTTTATGCTGATAGTCACAGTGTCGTGATTCGGCGGGTAGGCGCTGTCTGGCGGAGGCAGGCCGTGCAACGCCTCTCTGACCGTTACGACGCCGATCTTGGGGGGCTTTATCGCGATGTTAGATATAAAGACCCGGCGCCTTCTGCTGGCCACGCCGTAGTCCTCGGCATGCAAGACGTTGAAGTATACCTCGTCGTAGCCCACCCTCTTGAACTCCCTCCTTATGTACGTCTTTAAAGGCTCCTCAGCCAACGCCGCGACGTTCTCCATTACAAACACCCTCGGCCCTATCTCGCCTACGAGTCTTATAAATTCCAGTGTTAGTTGCCCAGCGGGGTCTACGTACAGCCTGTCGGCAGGTTCTTCCATTCTCTCCGGATTAGTTGCAGTAAAGGGTTCACAAGGCGGACTACCAATCACCACGTCGACTGTGCCTGAATACTTCAGTAAGTCTCTGTAGCTGATAAGCCTCACGTCCTCCTGCATCACCACCGTTTTGCTGTGGTTGGCGCTGTAAGTCCGCGCCGCGTCTCTGTCCACATCAACTGCAACCCTAATTCTAAACCCGGCCTTGGCGAACCCCAGGCCGAACCCCCCGCCTCCTGCAAATAGATCAACTACGTTATACACTTCTCGTTAGTGAGTAAATTATTTAAATACACAACCCGCCCCCTTTATGGGCTTTGCCAAGAGGCTGAAGTACCGCCTCAGCGATTTGATACGACTGGAGAAGCCAGACGCCTGGAGCTCCCGCTACGGTAAGGCGTTTGAGAAGGCGGTGCTGACGCTGATCAAGGCTAGAGACGCCGTTGTGGCCATCCGCACGTTTATAGAGAACTACGGCGAGCCCCACACCGGCGCCTTCAGCAAGTTAGTGAAGCTGATCCCGTGGGCTAAGAAAGTAGTCGAGATAGAGCCGGCCCCTCCCGTGTCTTTCCAAATTGACGGCGTCACCATCACGGCTCAGGCGGACTTCATTGTGAAGTACGCAGACGGCAAGAGAGAGCTGGTGGAGCTCAAGTCCCACATACTTAAGAGAGGCGAGTGGAAGACCAAGGCTGAGTGGTCCCTGGCGACTAAGATTATGCGCATGCTGTACAGAAAAGCTGGCTACGACTACCCGCTACGCCTAATATACTTCGTCGACAACGGGACGAGCGTGACGCCGGAGGAGGAGGTGTTCATATATCCAAATGACGAGAAGGACGACGAGACGCTTCTAAGCGTCCTCCGCGAAAGGCTTAAGAAGGCCGCCGAAGGCAGGCAAACCTCTCCCTAGCCAGCTGATAGGCTTGCTTCACTATAGATACCGCGGCGTCTAGCTTATCCAGGTGGCGGGTCTGCACCACGGCGTTCTCGTCGCCGATCATGAACTCAACATAACAGTCCCCCTCGTCGCTCCAGCTAAAGACGATGAATACATAGAAGTCGTCCCCGATCTGTATCTGCGCAAGAGCCTCGTTCTGCCGCCACTCCACTGTGAAGGCCTCTACCTCCCTATCTATTCTCTCCCCTAGCTCTCTGAAGTACTGCTCTACCCTCTGCCGCATATGGGTAACTAGATCTCTCTTTAAATAGTTGGGCTTTCCTAAACCAGTGCCTGTTATAGACGTTGCGAAATTCGACATAGAGAGGCTGACAGGTCTCAAATTCGAGGAGGCGGCGAAGCTACTGGAGCACGTCAAGTGCGAGGTGGAGGAGGCCAACGGCGAGAGGGTAAAGATCGAGGTTACTCACGACAGGCCGGACCACTTCTCCGCGGAGGGGCTCGCCAGGACACTTAAGGGTATCGCAGGCGTCGAGACGGGGCTCCCAGTTATCAAGCTGGGGCGCTCCCCAATTAAGCTCGTCGCTGGGCACATAGAGGAGAGGCCCTACATCTCCATGGCGGTGGTTAGGGGAGTCCGGCTAGACGACGAGGCTGTGAGGCAACTCATACAGCTACAGGAAAAGATACACGAGACCTACGGCAGGGGGAGGCGGCGGATAGCCATCGGCTACTACGACGTCTCTAAGATAAAGCCGCCTATATACTACAGAAGGATTTCGCAAGATGACGAATACACGCCCCTCGGCTTCGACAAGCCGATAAAAGTTAGAGACATGTACCAGCTAACTGAGCAGGGCCGTAGATACAGCCCCTTGATTAACATAGAGCGGCCCCCGGCGCTGGTGGATTCGGCAGGGCAGATAATGGTTGTGATCCCGGTCCTGGGCTCGGAGTGCTGTAAGATCACCGAACGCACCACCGACGTGCTGATAGACGTGACCGGCACCGATCCCCGCGCCGTCGGCAACGCCCTATCCATATTGATATACGCCCTCCTCGAGCGGAGCGGCCCCAGGCAGGTGGAGCTGGTCGAGGGGGGCACGGGCTACAGCCACGAATACGCAAAGATAGAGACCGACGAGAGGGCCGTGGGTGATCTACTCGGCGTGGAGCTCAGCCGGGCCGACTTTACTAAGTACGTCAAGATGGCGCGCTTCGATTATGTGGATGGCCACGTGGTGGTGCCGCCCTACCGCATTAACGTACTGTCGTGGGTAGACGTGGCTGAGGAGGTGGCCGTGATGATAGGCTACAACCAGCTACCCAGGGAGGCACCCAGGGTCATGGCGGCTGGGAGGAGGCACCGCGTCGAGGTGGCGACGCAGGAGCTACGGAAGTCCCTACTCTCAATGGGCTTTACAGAGGTGAATAACTACGTCTTGACAGACGACTCGGTGGGAGATTTCTGCAGGCCGGCGCGGGTGGCCAACCCCATATCTGAGCTCTACACCACCGTGAGGTGCTCCCTAGTTCCGCAACTCGTGGCAACAGCCGCCGCCGTCAAGAGGCGGGAGGTTAAGCTATTCGAAGTAGGTGAAGTGGTGCGGGAGGGCAGAACAGTCAGAGCCCTCGCCCTCCTCATAAGCCGCGAGGGGGCGACGCTTACAGACGGGCTATCTGCAATAAAAGCGCTGTGCCACCGCCTCGGCTGGAGCTGCAAGTTTAAGCCGCTGGAGGCGGCATGGGCCCTCCCCAGCAGAGCCGCCGAGGTTGTGGGAGACGTCGCGGGGTACGTCGCGGAGATAAACCCCGACATCTTGATAAAGCTGAGACACACAACGCCCACAGTGGCCGCGGAGCTGTTTATACACATGCAATCGTAGCCCCCTCTCTGCCTCCCCACGCCCACATGCGCCGCGCGCCTACCGGCCAGCGCCAGGCACGCGTAGTGGATTCCAGCCTCACGTACCTCAAGGCTTAAAGCTAGCCGCAACTTTCTGCCCCCATACACATCCCTCCCGACCTCTCGTCACACGTTTTACCTAAATCAGGAGGTTCATACGACGTGAGGACAGGTAGAATGTATAGGGGCCGCGCACGGCGCAGTGGCAGAAAAGGCTACTGGAGCAGGGGAGGAAAATCCTCTCGTTCCACAGCTAGGCTGGGGGGCGATTGCGGCTAAGGAACAGAGTGGGCGAATATAGAAGGAAACTGGAGGAGCTGGAAGGCAATGAAGGTTTAAGTACCCACGTCACCGGAGGCATGATGCCCTAGACCGCCACGGCGGCGCGTTCGCCGAGTTTAAAGAGCCAATCTCTAAAAGTCGATGAAAGAAGTTTTTAACCTGTTGTGTATATTTTCCTAATGTTAGTTATACAAGTAGGCTGTGAGGTGTCTAGGCACCTGCTCAGAATAATCGTTGGGAGGTATCTAGAGCTCTACCGCAGAGGCCCCTCGGCCGAGGTGGTGTCTAAGCTATTATTCTTTACACTTTACGGAGAGGGCGAGCCCGTATTAAGATTACCAGAGCGCTTCACTATATATCTAAAAGGGCCGTTTATACCTGTAGACAGGCTAGCGGAGAGGTGCGGAATAGACGTGGTTAGGGTAGGCGACTCGTATTACGTCAAAAAACCGGGAGAGGCCGCGGCGGAGGGCGCGGCGGCGCTTAGACGCATGGGGCTCGGCGAGCTCGCCGAGACGGCCATGAAGGTGGTTGAGGCCTACGGCCGTAAGTCCGAGGAGGAGCTCGCGGAGCTAGCCCTTAAAAAACTCGGCTTGGAGGGAGACGTAAAAGCCCTGGCGTTCAACGTAGATCTAGATGCGTATCTAGACTTCCGGCGCAGGTTGAAGGAGATCCTGAAAAAAACAAAATACACAGACGAAGTCGAGGAATTCCCCGACCTCTTCAGCAATGTTTAAGAACGTATACCTCTTCGCCGACACAAGCGTCTTGGCGCGGATAGTCTACGCAGTTGCGGCGACGCGCGTCTCGAAAAGATCTAAGCCGCTGGTAGAAATAGCGATGGAACAGGGCTTGATTATCTACATCGATAAAGCCGTAGATAGGGAGCTCCCCGATGCGTTAATAAACATATTAAAATCGGTGGATCGGGCGAGGCACGGCTGGCCGCATCTCGATGTGGAGTCCATGTTCAACATAGCCCTGACGGCCTATTCCGATCTCGCCCAATCACGCCACATTAGGATCGTGGAGGACGACAGAGCCCTCGCTAGGCAGAGGCGCGCACTGGAGAGTAGAGAGACGCGTAGGGTGTGTTGGAGCGAAAAAGTGATGAATACACTACTGTCCCTCGGAGGATATCCTAGAGACGACCTAGAGGTACTGGCCTCTCTGCTGTACTCATACGACCTACTCGCCACAGTGCCTAGGAGGACGGCCGCCGGCATAACCAATGGGATCCTACTGTTTCTAACAGAAGACAAAAAACTCGCCGCCTTTGTGGAAGAAAAGTTATCGTGCAACGATTGCGTATGCAGAGAATTAATAAAAACTATGAGGTATCGGGAACTTATACAGTGGATAAAGAGCTTGGCGATGTAACCCATCAACAGCTAAGGAATATACCCCCATCTCCGCTCATCTGGCAACTCCGCCCGGGCACGCCGAAAGGCCGGCCCACGCCCCGCGCCGCCCGAACTGTATATGAGCTAATTCTTAAATAGAGCCAAAACCCCAACTACGTGGACGAGATAGACACGCTACTGAGGAAAAAAGCCCTAGAGCTGGCCAAGACGAGCAAGAGGGAGGAGCCGCCCAAGCAGAAGGTCATAACAGGCGAGGAGGCTGTCCAAATCGTGAGGAAGATAACTAAGGGCGAGAGAGCCGGCGAGATAATTGAAAACGCCCTGGCTCTGTATCAACAACACGCAGTAGCACTCTTCAAAAAAATAGCAGAGCTACACCTACAAGGCGTAATAAAGGAGTTGGAAGACTACGAACTCTACCAAATACTACTAAGGGCGGGCATGAGGGTCCCAGTGAAGACCGAGGTGAAGATAGTGAGACACGGAAGAGAGTATAAACTAGGTGAGGCCTAGCCCCCGTTGAGGTAAACCGCGTAGAGCTCCGACACCAGCCCCCTCCAGTCAAACCTCCTAGACGCGTAGTCGACATATCTCCGGGCCAGCTCCCTCTTCTCCCTCTTCACGTAACGCATACAGCGCCTACAGCCAAACCAGATATACGACCTATCCTCCACAATCTCTAAAGCCCCACCACAGAAGGGACACCTACTAGCAACCTCGACAACGGTCAAATCCATGTAACCCGCCCCCCGCCCCTTAAAAAGACAAACAGATAAATTAACCACCTCCGTTTAAAGCAACCACCTCCCCCTAGCCGTGATAAAACTCATACTCAAGCTAGTAGGCGCCGAGAAAAAGAAACTAATAGAACAGCTAAAAGACGACATGGAGGTGATATAGTTTCCGGCGATGTTCCGAGACCCAATCCGGGGGACACTAGCAAATTGTAAATGCCGGCAGGTTTTTTCTTTCTCTGAGGTCGGCTTGGGCCTCTAGGTAGAATTTCTTAACTTCTCTACATCTACTTAGCCAAAACTCGTCCTCCCCCCTCTCCGCCTCGAGCACAAGCACCGCGGCCCTCGCCACGTATTCAAGCCGCGCGTAGAAGTCCTCCGGGGGATTTGGCAACTCCAGCCCGACTGCCTTGGCGTACTCCACGATGAGGAAGGGGCGCCTCACCGCCTCCCAGAGGAAGTCGTAGAAGCTCACAGATCTATCGGCACGGCGACGCCTCTCTCCACAAGTGTAAGCGGCCGGAATTTCAAAAGACTGTGGTCGTCGCCGCCTCCCCCATATACGTACTCCTCCCGTAGCAACTCTCTGTCTATGTAGACTGGTATGGGGAGGACGGGGGGAACCCCGCCGACGGCGTAGCCGGTGACGCTGAGAACCTCTTCGGGGGCGGCCATGCGGCACCCGAGTCTTTCTAAATCAAGCTTCTTGACGCCTCGGAGTACGTAGGCCCTATACTCGCCGCCGCAGTTAACAACAAGGGTCTTTACAATCCTGCCCTCGTCCACGCCCACGGCCTTGGCCGCCTGTCTTACTGTACGCACAGGCTCCTTCAGCCTTATCAGTTGTCCAAACTCCTCTAGAGCCGGCCGGCCCCCGCCGAGGCTCATATATCGACGACGTACTGCAACACCCAGTAGTCCCCCACTTTCTTAATCTCCATCATGTGGAAAGTCATGGCCTTCACTATGAGACCCGTGAAGCCGTGCTTCTCGATGTCGTACCGCTCGCCGTACACCGTCGCTCTTACGACGTATTTCTCGCCCTTATCCACGCTCAGCTCAATCTTTCTGCTCAAAGCAAATTTCTCGGCGTCGAATAGGTAGAGGAGCTCATCTATCCACTTGAACAAGAGGCCCTCCAAGTCGTCGTACTCAACCACCACCGACCTGCCCTCTCTTGGCTCCACCCGCTGGCTGTAGTACGTCAAGTCGGCGAAGGCCACCGCGGCGTTTTTAAACGCCTCCTCTAGAGTACAGCCGAAGGCCTGCACTAAGACGTCGGCTGTGTGCTCGCCGTATTTATAGTCGCCGGGCTTGCCGCAGGTCACAGTTGCAGTGGAGATATCTGTTTTAAATTGTTAATCTCGTCGTGGTTATGAAAATCCAGGTGGCTCTCGACTTGGTAGACCTCAGAAGAGCTGTCGAGCTGACGAGAGAGCTCTGCGAGGCGGGGCTGGAGGTGGTGGAGGCTGGGACGCCCCTCATTAAGATGTTCGGGATGCCCGCGGTAAGCGCTTTGAAGACCGCGTGCCCCAGAGCCGAGGTTGTGGCCGACTTGAAGACCGCCGACGTGGGGAGCCTCGAGGCGAGGATGGCTAGGGAGTTCGGCGCGGACTGGGGCACCGTACTCGGCGCCACTAATATAGAGACTATAGAGGAGTTTGTGAAGGAGGGCAGAGCCGTCGGCCTTAAGACAGCCGTGGATCTAATCGGCGTCGGCGACCCGCTGAGCCGGGCGCGGGAGATCTTGCAGAAGGTGCGCCCCGACTTATTTGTGGTGCACCTCGGTATAGACGTGCAGAGGAGGACCGGGCTCAGGTTTGAAAATCTCCTCGAAGTGGCGTGGAGGCTGAGAGGCGAAGGCGTCGGCGTAGCCATCGCCGGCGGCATCACCGAGCGGGAGGTGGAGCTTGTAGCTAGAAGCGGGAAGCTGATTGACATTATAATAGTGGGAAGGGCTATTGTTAGCGATCCGTCGCCCAAGACGAAATTTATAATGATTAATAAAATTTTAAAACTCACAAACTCCACGGCTTTGTGAAAATAGTGGTTGTAGCTCTGCCAGGGAGCGGCAAGACTACAATAATGAATTTCGTTAAGCAAAGATTGCCAGACGTCAAGGTCGTGAATTATGGAGATGTTATGTTTGAAATAGCCAAGCAGAGGTTTGGCGTACAGCATAGAGACGAGATGAGGAAGAAAATCCCGGTAGAGGAATACCGGAAAATACAAGAGGAGGCCGCCGAGTATATAGCGTCTTTACCCGGCGACGTATTGATAGATACCCACGCCTCTATTAAAATCGGAGGGGGGTACTACCCTGGTCTACCAGACAGGATAATCTCTAAGCTGAAGCCCGACGTAATTCTTCTGCTTGAATACGATCCTAAAGATATACTGGAGAGGAGGAAGAAAGATCCGGAGAGATTTAGAGATGTGGAAAGCGAGGAGGAGGTAGAGATGCAACAACAAGCCAATAGACTATTTGCGTTCGCCGCCGCGAACGCTGGCGAAAGTACGGTGCATGTACTGAGTTTCAGAGGCCGCCCCCAGAATAGGCCTTTTGAACATTCAGAAACCGCGGCAGACTACATCGTCAACCTCATTTTGAGATCTAGACAGAAGTCTTAAATATCCTCTTGTTGTGGAGGGCATGCCAAAGGCGCTGATATTTGTAATTGACATGGCAAAGAGAGAGGAGTACTCCGTTTTGAAAAACTTCTTAACAAAAGCAGGCTACGAGGTAAAATCCGCCGTCGGCTCCAGAGACGTAAACATCAACTACGACGTAGATTTCATGACCATGTCCGCCGACGACGCCGCCAAAATCGCCGACGAATACGACCTACTGGGGCTGGCAGGAGGCTACAAGATCTACTACCACGTACTGGGTAAAAAGCCCCCCTTGAAGATGTGGGACCTAAACATAGACCTAGCAAAGCTAAACGCAGTCATTGACAAATTCCACAGAGAAGGCAAGACAGTCGTGGCCCCGCTTGCCGTGCCGGGCTATCTAGCCCAGCTAGGCCTGTTAAGAGGCAAGGAAGCCACGGTATACCCCACCACCGAGCTCATTAAAATACTTAGAGAGGGGGGTGCTAAGTTTGTAAACCGCCAGGTAGTCAGGAGCGGGGGCGTTGTGACTGCGAAAGACATCACCACCACAAGCGAAAAAGAGTTTATAGAAGTTTTCCGTGAAACAACTTGAAAGTTTTGAAATCCCACGTACAGTAATATTTGGACCTGGCGCAATAACAAAGACCCCGCTCGTCGTCGCCGGGTTAAGAGCTGGAAAAATACTCATCGTAACGGGGAGATCTACGACGTTGCACTACGCCAACCAGGTAGCTCAGCTACTCAGCGGGTACACCGTCGACGTAGTTAAATACGACGACGTCGACCTAGAAAAGACGGGGTACGACCTCGTGCTGGGCGTGGGCGGCGGCAGACCTCTCGACATGGCTAAGGTATATGCATACATACATAAGAAGCCGCTGGTGGTAATCCCCACCTCGGCAAGCCACGACGGCATCGCTTCTCCATACGTCTCCTACGTGCTGTCGAGGAGAATGTCTTCTCGCGGCAAGATAGTGGCGCCCCCTACCGCGATCATAGCAGACACCTCGGTAATACTAAGCGCCCCGTCCCGTCTGTTGAGAGCCGGCATAGGCGACCTGCTGGGGAAAATAGTGGCTGTGAGAGACTGGCAACTGGCGCATAGGCTCAAGGGGGAGGAGTACAGCGAATACGCGGCGCACCTCTCCCTCACCAGCTACAGAATCGTGGCCTCCAACGCCGCGAGGATACGAAACTTCGCACGGGAGGAAGACGTGAGAGTCTTAGTCAAGGCGTTGATAGGTTGCGGAGTGGCCATGGGCATAGCCGGCTCCTCGCGGCCGTGTAGCGGCTCGGAGCACCTATTTGCACACGCCATCGAGATGCGCCTACAGGAGGAGAACAACGAGGCTATTCACGGAGAGCTTGTGGCTATAGGCGCCATCGTCATGGCCTACCTCCACGGAATAAAATGGCAGAGAATAAAGAGGATAGCCGAGACTGTAGGCCTCCCCACCACGTTAAAACAGGCCGGCGTGGATATTGACCTCGCCGTAGAGGCGCTCACAACGGCCCACAGCTTGCGCCCAGATAGATACACAATACTTGGAGACGGGATAGACCGCGAAGCTGCTAGACGCGCCTTAGAAAACACAGGTCTTGTCTAGAAAAATTAATTAAGCCGGAGGGTAGTGTGTCGTAGTGATGCAGAGGTTTCCGGAGCGATTGATGAGCGGAGCCGTGCAACTGACTAGTAAAAATCTACCACGTCTGCGTTGAGTAGGTTAATGAGGGGTGCGTTTAGGGGTATAAAAACTGCGTATTCCTCTGGAAGCCTCGGCGACGCTACAACACCCTTATCTCCATAAAAAGCGGCCCCTATTAACCGTCTGCTATGTGGGAAGTATAGCCACCCAGATGTCCACAGTTTTCTATCTATTTTTATATACATACCCTCAGTGTTTATTATTTTTATCTTTTTTATGAAATTTTTAGCAAATAGTTTCTTAATATAGATCTTTACTAAATTACACAGTATTATTTTCGTAATAGTTTTTTTGATCTTTTTGTATTTTATTTTTATCATGCATTTATTATTATTTAACTTGTTTCTGTAGATTTTTATATATACTTTATTATTGGCGAATCTATTCACCACGGTTTTGCGAAATATTTAATTATATATCTGTTACAGTTTCCGTGACAGAGAAGTGGTATCAACTCTCGGTAGAGGTACATAAAAAATACGGCGGCAAAATATCGATAG
>NZ_JBMFKV010000033.1:0-16241 GCF_049971835.1 Pyrobaculum sp. | reverse complement strand
GCGTCTAGGGGGGTGATGTGGGGAGAGAGCAAGTTGGGGAGGTAGCCTATGGTTGACCCCGCCGTGATGCCTATGGCGAGTCCTTCAAAAGTTTTTCCGTCTCCAAAAATCCTCCTGCCGTCCCACAGCGTTTTCCCAAAGTCTAGGGGGTGGCGCGTCTTGAGTCGGGATGAGAAGACGGCGGAGCCGTTCGCCACGTATGGGGGCCAGATTAGGATGAAAAAAGCGACAAGATCCATTACTCGTGAGTTTTCAATAGGTGTACGAGCAACGACCGCAGAGTTACGAATCCCCTGCCGCAGATGCCGCACATATAGCCCGGCTCGCTTTTGACAGCGAAGTGCATTCTAACATGCCGTCGATACTCCTGGCTCTTCACCTTAGCGTTGCATATGGGGCAGACGACGTCGTTGCCGCTTTTCTTTCCATGCTCGGCGTAGTGGGAGACAACATGCCTCCAACTAACCTCTTTCTTACACACAGAGCACCTAACCCTGGTGGTCGGTTTTGCGTACCTCTGCTCAGTACACGCGAAACACAGCTGGTTTTCCATGGCCTTGGGGAAGAAACCCATTTATAAAGCTCAACTAAGGCGGAGGCATGCATAGAGGAGCCGCGCTGGTGGATTGGAGAAGGGGGGTCTTAGCCTACGTAGAGGCGGACGACTACGCTCTAGAGGAGTTTAAAAAAATTGTCGAGCTCTGCGGCGGTCTAGCCGAGCGGAGAAATCTGCCGTGCCTAACCTCGCTTACCTCTAGGTTGGGAATTAGGTCGGTGCTCTACATCACAGATATATACGGCATAGCGAACTCCGCCGCGTTTGAAAAGAGGATTCCCCGGGCAACGCTCTTGAGAAAAGCGTGGGCGTATTTAAACGAGCTCCTCTGCACGTCGGGCGTTGTGGAGTGCGGCGACGAGGTGCAACTAAGCTGTTGCGGGGGGTGCGGCGTGGCGTGTCAATTGGCGATCGTGGCGGGGCTCGCCAGACTAGGCATAGAGGTAGACCTTAGAGAAAAGCTGAGGGAGGTCTTGCTAAGAGGCGAAAGTTAACACTTCTCTTCTAGAGCTCGCCCTCGCCATCCTAAGCTCCTCCTTATAGCGTTCAACATCTTCTTGAATCTTGTCAAGTTTTTTCTCGACGTAGTTAATAAAGTAATTAACTAAGAGACGCACCAGCGCATACTGCGGCCCCTTGAAGTAGAATTTGCTTACAATATCCTTTGCCCAGTATATAGAGTGCCTCGCCACCACCTTAAGCAAATCTATGTGTTCTGGATATAGGTTAACCTTGTCCAGCCACCCGGTCTTTTCGCTCTTCACGTGGCTCATAGGGACGTAGAACAACGGCACGATTAACGAGCGGTACGGCCTAAGCCGTTCCACGAGCTCAATAGTCTCAACCACGTCGTCTGGTTGCTCATCTGGGAGACCTACGATCAGGGTGATGGCGGGTATCAGCCTAACCTCGTGCATAACTGCGGCCGCCTCGACAACTATGTCATGCCACTGCTCAATCTTGTAGGGGGCGGCCTTCCCCGGCATTATTCTACGCGCCAGCCGTATAGATCCGGTCTCAAGCCCTATCTGCGCCCCCCACCACTCCTGATTGTCGTCAATTATAATCTCTGAGAGCTTAGTAAAGAGCTTCCCCATCTTCTTCTCGCCGTGGTACACCGCCACTAGCGTGGAGTGGCTCCACCCAACCCTCCGGTAGTATTTCTTAGCCAGTTTGTGTAAAGCTATCAGCTTCTCGGGATTGGGCTCCACACTAGTAGAGCCGTAGAGAGGCACCTCGTCTGAGTGGAGAATGCCGTCGACAACCCCCGCATCTGCATTTACTTTCAACTCCTTTTCAATTTTCTCAAGAGGATACCACCTCAACGCCCTAAGCGTCACAGGGCAGAAGGCGCATCCCCGGGGGCACCCCCTCCCAATCTCAACCAAGCCGTTTATACTCGGGTACCTTATGGTAGATATCTCATCTACGTCGGGGGCCTCACTCACCCCCACATATACATACTTCGGCAACGGCTTGCCCTCTAGAGCCCTCTTCACAAGGTCTACAACTAGCTTCTCCCCCTCGCCGTCGAAGATAGTGTCGACGCCCCACCTCTCAACAAGTTCTGGATAGTACAGCCACTGCCACGCCGCGGGCCCTCCCACGACTACCTTCAGCCCGTTGCTTGACTTAGCCTCCCATATATGCGGCGCCAGCCGCTCCATAAACCTCCTAAACAGCATGGCGTTCATAGGCTCCTTACCCACAATTACCCCCCAGGTACTGCTTGGAGGGTTGAGGCCGAAGTAGTCGTGGTGACTTAACATAAGCAACTTGGCGTCTTTGAGGTACTTGTGGACGTGGTCTGGGTCTATCACGGCGGCGTTTATGCCGGCGTCTAGAAGCTTAGCCTCAATTTTCCTCATTCCGTAGGGCGCCTCCAAGGGCCTCCCCCATTTATCTGTCTTAACCTTTGGAGCAAAGAGATAGGTGTGGAAGCGCTCAGAGAGGCCAAAGGGGAGCTCGACGAAAACAGGCCCCGTGGTCCCAAACCCTAGAAACTCCTTCCTGTGGTAGTTCGACATCATAGATCTATCCGTGGTAATCACGACGTCAAATCTAGGTAAAGGCATACTATTATCTCGACTATCCATTTATAAGCATTAACTGCCTCTACCCTCGTGGAAATAATCACTCTGAGGGAGGTGGGCAACGATGTGGTAACGCTGGTGAAGCAGTTGATAGAGCTGATCGGCCCGCCGCCTATCGACGTAGTGGTGATAGGGGCCGAGGAGACGAGGCTGGAGCCCGGCGACATTCAGATCTTAAAAGTCGCCCTCCCAGTAGACAGATATGCGGTTCTTAGAGAAGTGGCCTTTAGCCACGCCTTGACAGATCCCCAGCTCTTAGAGATATGGGCCGCCCCACCTGAGCTAGCCGCCGATCAGCTGGCCAACGAGTTATCCATCGCGCTTCTAAAGAGACTGTTGGACGCCATGGTCGCTAAGGTAGATGCCCAGCTAGTAATGGAAAGGGCGAGGCCGGAGGTTGTGGAGGGCGACACCCTCGCCTATACACTAGTCCGCACGCTCGCCGTCGATGCATCAGCCAGCCTAGCCGTGGCTGGTCATATGCCGGAGGCGCTTCAGTTAGTTACAAAGCTGGCCAGCCACCCAATATATGAAAAATACAGGAGCTTCTGGGACTTCGCAGTGGCAAACTTCAAACACCTGCCCATATACAACTGGCTTCTACTTATGTACGGCTAGTCCACAAGCCCCTCCTCTGTTATGCGGAACGAAACCTCCCCCTCCGGGTGGTAGGGGCTGTCGAATATCTTCGCAATTCTAATGTTTTCCTTTGACTTCCTCAGCCAGAGGCGGTAGGTTGCGCCGTGCGCCAGTATGTTGCCCCCAGCCGGCCTCAGCGGGTTGCCGAAGAAGACGTCTGGTTGCGCCATCACCTGGTTTGTGATTACCACCGCCACGTCGTAGGCGTCGGCGAGGCGCAGTAGGTCTGCGACGTGTTTATTCAGCTTCTGCTGGCGCTCAGCCAGGTTCTCCCTGCCGGGGAACTCGGAGCGGAAGTGGGCAATTACCGAATCTACTACAAGCAACGCCACATTGTGTTGCTTTATGATAGACTTAGCCTGGTCCACTAGAATCATCTGGTGATCCGAGCTGTAGGCCCTGGCGTAGAAGATGTTATGCAACGCCTGGTCGGGGTCGAGCCCCCTGGCCTTGGCGATCTGCATAATACGCTCGGGGCGGAAGGTGTTCTCGGTGTCTATGTAAATGGCCTTGGCGTCCAGCCCGCCCCTGTCCTCGGGGAGCTGGACCATCACCGCTAGCTGGTGACACAGTTGCGTCTTGCCGGAGCCGAACTCGCCCACGACCTCGGTGACGGCCCTGGTCTCCACGCCGCCGCCGAGGAGCTCGTCAAGCGCCCTCACCCCCGTGGAGATCCGCCTAATCATCTTACGCCTCTCGTAAACCTCAAGGGCAGAGATAAACGAGTGGAGCCCCAGCATCTTCCGCGCCGCTTCAATAATCTGCTGCGCCCTCTCCTCGTTACCGATAATTTCGGCGAGCTCCTTAGCAGATGCGAAGGCTATGTCGCGTACCGTGTAGTACCCCCTCTCCTTCAGCTTAGCCCCCGTCACCCTCCCAATGCCCTCCAGCTCCTCGACATCTAGATCGGCACGTACTTCGACGGTGGCCTGCGCCTGGGCCGCCTCGGCATCAGCCTTTTTCTTTTTAGAAGACACGGAGTGGCTTGCATGCTAGATATAAATAATTTTTGTCGTAGACACGGCACATCAGCGCATCTGGGTCACCGAGGTAAAATAAATATGGCAACAAGGAAAAGACGGCTGTGAGGATAACTAACCCGGCTGACTCGTGAAGATGGGGTCAGGGACTGATTTTTAAACGCCGCCTCTCTGTAAGACGTGTCTCTTAGACGCCGCCTCAGCGGAGTGGTGCCCGGGGAGTTGCTTGAGAAGGTCCCATCCTCATTTGAAATTATTGGATCCAGGAGCGGCGCAGTCGCGGTTATCGAAATACCGCCGGAGCTTGAGGACTACAAATTCGCCATAGCTAAGGCGGTGGCTGAGGCGAATAAACACGTACGCGCCGTGTTGCGCAGAGTAGGTAGCCGGGCCGGGGAGTACAGGCTCTACAACTACGAGGTGCTGTTGGAGGGCCCCACGGAGGTTATACACAAGGAACACGGCTACTACATAAAAGTCGACCCCACCAAGGTCTTCTTCTCTTCGAGGGACCAGACAGACAGGCTTGACGTGGCTAGTAGAGTCGGCGAGGGCGAGAGAGTTCTATACCTCTTCGCCGGAGTCGCGCCCTACGCGGTGGCCATAGCCAAGTTGGCAAAGCCGAGGCTGATAGTAGCCGTAGAGCTCAACCCATGGGGCTTTAAGTACATGGTCGACAACTTCCGGCTTAACAAGATTAAAAACGCCGTGGCGATACACGGCGACGTGGCTGTGGTTGCACCCCTACTGAGGCGGAAATTCGACAGAGTCCTCCTAACGCTCCCTCTAGGCGCCTATAAGTACCTGCCAGCGGCTCTTGAGTGTCTAGAGAAGAGCGGGGTGATTCACTTCTACCACTTGGGCAAAGAAGAGGATCCATTTGGGGAGGCGGAGGGGATTGTCACGCAGATATGTCCCCACTGCCAAGTGGTAGGTCGGCGGGTGGTGAGGGACTACGCCCCCGGCGTGTACAAGGTTAGGCTGGATATCTACAAGCCCTAGAAGAACCGCGGCGTACCCCCCTCCTCCCCCCCACGCCTACGCGGCGGCGCCTGCGGCCTCTGCTGTATATACAGCGTAAGGACGCTCGGCACCTTCCCCTCCTTCGCGAATTTAGAAAGCAGATCCCTATATTCGCTGGTGTGAGAAATATCGACTTGAATGAATTTAATGGCGACCTCCCTAAGCATCGACTCGAGGCGCCTCAGCATCTCCTCAGGCATCACCGACGTCACCACTGGGTTGCTGAGCCAAGACTCGAAATCCTTCAGAACCTTGGCTATGTAGCCCAGCATCGCCTGCGCCGAGTAGAGCAACTCAAGCCTGTCGGCCATCTTCATAGACTCCCCGTGGGCCTCCAGCTCCTTCACCTGCCTCTCCTGTTCCTTAACCCACTGGTCCAGCCGCTCCATCATCGACTCCAGGTACTCCAGAACGGCCTCCGTAGTCGGAATTTCACGATCCATGTACCTCACTCCCGTATCCGTATATAAACCTTATGCCAAAAGCGCAATTAAAAGAGAAGGTATGACGAAAACAGCAACCGCTATAACCAACCCAACTTTCTTATAGATCCTGACGGTGTCTTGGATTCTCCTGAAGCCCTCCTCACCTAACACCTCCGCCACGACCTCCACCCTCTTGTAGGCAACCGGCAACGGCGCCAGCGATCTCTCCGCCTCAGACACCGCCTTCTCCACGAGCTCCACTATACGGCTGTGTTCAATACGCTCCCCCACTATCCTGTACCCACGGCCCAGCCCAACGCCGGTGGCCCTATGGGTGTCTGTGGTCACCACCTCCACTACCTCGTACCCACGCGCCTCGTAGATCTTAACAAGTTGCTCGTACAAGGCGCTGTCTAGGTTATTCCCATCAAAAACAATCAGCAACCCCCTAGCCCCGTCGCAGTCATTCACAATAGCCGAGATCCCCGCAGGCCCAATTTCGTAACCCAGCGGATCGAGGTGCTGTGCATAAGCCTTCCCAACCCCGATTCTGAAAGAGCGGCATACGTTAGTCTCGTGTAGCGCCTTTAAGCCTCTAGAGAGCGATACGACGTCCTCCTCCTCCCAATGCACGGCGCCGTCGAATTTATTCTGGGCGTCGACCAATACGTACTCCCCCGCGTCCACCCGCCTACCCACCCACGTGGGTATGTCGTCAGACGCCGACTCCACCCTACTCACTATCGCCAAGTGGGGCGGGGCCCCTATGCTGAAGCCTACCACCTTAACGTCCCCGATCTCGAGCTTCACAGGGCGCACGCCCAAGGGCGGCGAGCCGTTGTGCATAGATCCGAGAGCTGACTTAACCGCGTCGACTATGCGCCTCACGGAGTTGCTGGTGACGGGGTCGCGCTCGTGGCTACCCACGCCGTGTAGGAACGTGAAGCGGTACCCCATCTTCTCTATTTCACTATTTAGGTAATCCACCAACATGCCTCCCCCTATGTGTCTAAAGGGGCCCGGGTGGAAGTCGGAAACCACCACCACGTGCCGCCCCCCTATGGTGTAGACATGGAGAGGCACAGCCTCCACCCTACCCAGCTCCCTAAAGGCATCCTCCAAGACGTCGTCTTCTGCAAACACGGCGTATATGAAGCTGGAGAACATACACATGGCGTCAAGACCGCGGGCCATTTTGTTAATCACGGCCCTCATTATCTGAAGGACGGCGATGTAGGAGAGAGACACCACGAAGAGGTAGTACTCCCCCATTAGGTAATACACCAGGGAAGACACCGCCAGCGGCAACACGTACGCCGGCGTCTTGCACTTAAGCGACTGTAGAACCGTGGCGCTTATAATCCCCCCAACTAGAGAGAAGGACAGCGCAGGTTTTTGAAAAACCAAGTCAAAAAACGCCACAAACGTCGTAGACACCACGGCGACGTAGTACGACCTCCTGGGGTTAATCAAGGCGCGGTCCACCAGCAGAAAAATCAAGAGGAGCGCCCCCCCGAAGCCGATGTAGAGGAGGGGGGCTAGGGGTTGCTGAGCCCCCTTCAAGACTGCGAAGACAATAAACAACGAGGTGGCGTAGAGCGCGATTCTCTTCGGCGAGCGGCCGAATAGAATAGAATAGCTCTTCTCAAACGCCCTCATAACAGCTCTATGTAGCGCCTAATGGCACTTGAATACTTCTGAGCCGACAGGCTCATCTGGAGGTACCTATTCCGCCGGGGGAGTTTGTAGAAGTACAGCTCCTCCTCCATTGGGTTAATCACGGCGTAGCCCACCTCCGAAATATCCCACCTATTCTTAACCCTATTAGCCACATCTCTATGGAAGCCGGTGTCCACAAAGGGGTGGAGCACCACGACTCTGTCAAGGCCGTAGAGGAGAAAACTCTTAGCCATGGAGAATCCCAGGTGGTACGTCTTAGCCACGTCTACATAGCCGAAACCAGTCAAAGAGCCGTCTACCCCCCGCAGTAATATATCTATTTTATCCGTATATTTGTTGGCTAGTTGCGGCATGTAGGGGACGCCCCTCACCACCTTAGCCACCCGCTTGCCAAGGAAGGCAGGCGCGGCTTCTAGAAACTTGGCAAAGGAGTCCAAGACATCCGCCTCCCCAGACATGCCCCTCATACTCACCACGTAGAACTTCTTCACCTCGTACTCCTCCTCAGACACCTCGGGAAGCGGCATGTTTTCCAACACCTCCTCTGAAAACAAGGTGTGGGGGAGGTAATACGCCGAGCCCGCCCTCTCAGCAGCGCCGGCCAGCCTCATGGCCTCCAGGCTTTTACAAATCGGCTCGTCCCACAGACACTCCACGACGAAGCTACCCGACAGAAACATGTACACCGGGTTTTTCGTATTGATCCAGTTGAGGCTAATCTTCTGCAACAAGGCGATGTGATCCGCCGAGAACTCCACCAGCGCTTTCCTCATCTTCTCAACGCCGAAATTTGCCGCGCAGTACTCAAACTCCCTTAGGTGATCCTCGGCGGTGCACCCACGGCGGTGGCAGGAAAAATCCACAAGTAAATCCCCCTATATAAATTAGAAATACCTCTCTAACCCCCCGCCGAAAAACACAGCCAAGTCGCTCTGAAACTCGCCCCTCAGCTTCGGGTTCCTCAGCACAGCGGCGGGGTGGTAAGTCACGCAAACCTCAAGCTCAACTCCGGCGACCCGTCCCTTGAAACAGCTCCCCCGCACGTCGCTGAGTCTCTCCACCCCCCTCCCCATGTGCCTCAGAAGCGCCCCCGCGCTGACCAGGCCGAGCGCCACGACCCTCCTGGGCTTTAATATCTCTATCTGCTTGAGGAGGTACGGCATACACGCCTCAACCTCGTCCTCCCGGGGAGTTCGGTTCTCCGGAGGTCTGCACTTAACCACGTTGGTAATAAACACGTCTTCCCGACGTACGCCTAGTTGGCTAAGGGACTTTGTGAGGAGCTGACCCGCGGAGCCTACGAAGGGCCGGCCCTGCTCGTCCTCGACGGCGCCGGGCGCCTCGCCCACAAGCATGACGCCCAGCCTCATACTCCCCTCGCCGGGCACGGCGTTTTTCCTGTGTCTATGAAGCGGGCATTTTGTGCAGTTCCTAATTTGTTCATGAAGCTCTTGGAGATCCACGGCGTGTGTATACTTGCTATAAATTACCATTTCTTAACTCCTGGAGTTTTAATACCTCCCCAGTGGGTTACGTGATTTGGAAGCTTTTTCCGCCGCTGGGCAAACAGGAGAGAAAAGACGCGAAGCTACCTACGGTGAGGGGCAAGCCGGTTTACATCGGCGGGGTCCTCCTCATCGGCGTGGCGGAGAGGGGGGAGTTCGACGTCAAGCGGAGAAAACTCATCTCAATAGAGATAAAAGACGCAGGCGGACACAGCTACTACCTAGACACCTCAACCACGCGGGTGAAGATCACGCGAGAATACGTCGACTTAGACGTGGCGGCCTTGCCGAAGTTCTTCGAGATTAAGGTCCGGGAGGTCAACGGGATGATTGAGGAGTTGAAGAAGTCCAGGAGCGAGCTGGATAAGTCCTACCACAAGCTGGAGGAGGCCCTCCTGAAGGGGGTAATAGGGATGGATGTGTACAACGAGCAGATTAAGCGCCTCCAAGAGAGGGAGAAGAGACTGAGAAACGCCTGTATAGACATGGAGAAGAGCGTGGCGTCGGTGGGCCAGTCCCTCAGCCAGCTAAAGATGGAGCTAGAGAAGAAGAGAGAGCGGCTAGAGGCCAAACGCCTCCTGGACAAGCTTGACGAATCCGAAGCGGAGGAGCTAGGCAAAATCCTCAACACGCTGGGTAGCATAAACGCTCTGAGCCACCTAATAACCTCTTCTATCATCCAGTTGAGGCTTATCTGCTAACGGCGCTACGGAGCATTTTTTAAAGTGGATGCACGCTATACACATGGCGACTCTACAAACCATGCTAGGGCCCCATGCCTACATCTTCCAGAGATACGGAATCCCGCCCCACCTAGACGTACGAGAGGCGGCGGAGAGGCTTAGCAACACTGCGCCGCACCTGGCGAGGTTGCTGAGAGACATTGCGTATAGAAACGAGGTTTTTTAATCAATAACGTCGACGCCCGCCACGGGGCAACCCTCAGTCTCGTCAGCGCAGCCCAGTATCAAGTGCTCTCTATTCGCTTTGCACCTCCTGCAGTATAGATAGAGCTTCCCCCCAAATAGCGACAGGTTGAAACCCGCCTCAAAGATTTTCTCCTCTCCACAGACTGTGCATTTCAAGACCCATTTAGTCACGTCGTTGTAAACCGCCGTGTAGAAATATTTTACTTCTTCACCACGCGTTGGATGTAGTCTGCTATATGTACCGCCGGATTTATTCCAGTGGCTTGTTTAAAGCCACGCCAGTCGGGGCTGGCGTTGACCTCAAAAACGACGTAGCCCTCCCGCCCCTCGCCGATGTCGACGCCGGAGTATACGAGGCCCATGGTGTTCGTGGCCTTGACCGCCACCTCCTCCAGCTCCGGCGTGAGTCTACACGGCACGCCCTGGGCGCCCTGGGCTATGTTAGTCTTCCACGAAGTTGAAATTCTGTACATGCAGCCGATGGCCCTCCCGTCAACCACAATAATCCGTATATCCCTATTAGGCTTTTCTACGTATTTCTGTATGTAAAGGGGGTTCCTAGCGATGAGCAGAGTTCTCATTACCTGAAAGGCCTGTTCCGGGTCTTCAAACATCATGGCGCCGAAGCCTCTGCTCCCCTGGATGGGCTTCAGCACCACCCTGCCCATGTCCCTCGTTGCCACGTAGCCGTAGTACAGATCCTCGGTTACTACGGTGGGGGGCACCGGCACGCCGGCCCTGCTGAGGAGGTACACAGTCTCCAGCTTATTTCTACAGTTCAGCAAGGCGTCTACGGGGTTAATCGCCGCCGCGCCCTTCCTCTCAAGTATTCTCAAAACAGTTACCCTTCTCATCAACGTGTTGGTGTCTATCACGTACCCAAGCCCCCTAATAACCACCACAGAGGCGTCTACGGGGCCTCTGCGCGTCTCCACAACCGCGTCGCCGTTTACTATCTTAACCGAGAGCCGCTGTAGGGGGATGTAGCGCACGGATAGACCCCTCTTCTTCACCTCGAAGTAGATATCTCTAGTTGGTTCGTCTGGCGTCTGGGACTCCGCCACGACAGCCACGTCCATGGTAAGTAAATATATGGCAATATTTATATGGTGGGCAACCTCTACACCGCGAGGGGAGTCGGCATGTGTAGAAACTGTGGATTTACAGCCCCTGCTCTAGACATGTGTAGACTCACTGAGACATGCGTCGTGTGTGCACGGGAGGCCCTAGGCGGCAAATGCGCCTCCTGCCCCGACAGGAGGCAATGCGACGTGGCGGTGGAGGGCTTGAAATTCCTCAAGACGCTGGAGCCCAAGTTGGACATGTACATAGATCTGGGGAAGCACGTCACGAGACTGCTGGAGCCATACGACAGAGTTGAGATTGGAGTAGCCTTCTTGAAGAACTTAATGGGCCTCGTGAAGCTACTTCAGAGGGAGAGGAAGGAGAGGGCCTTCCCTCTATGGGTGGCTTCCATATTTAGAGGAGAGGTGGTTTCCAGGCTGGTGAAGGTGCCGTACATAGTGAAGATAGACATCTACCGGCCCCTAAAAGATTTCTGCGCGGTGTTTAACTGCTCAGGTTTGGAGGTGCCGCTGAACAACCTGCTCAACGCCGTAGTAAGCCTATCGCTAATTGAAAAGACTGGGGATCCAAGTCGTTACTTCCGCCTGGGGGCGTAGTACGCAGTGACGGATCTCAGTAGCTGGAAGGCGAAGACCACGAGGGCTATACACACGGCTACCATGGCGACGTAGGCGTAGTACACAGGGCTCACCACTTGAGCCGCCGGGGGGGCCAGCGCCGTGAGGGCAAAGAGAAAGGCCAGGCCTGTCGCCGCCGCCGCCGAGTAGAGCAACTTCGTCGTGGAGGCGAACTCGCCCCTCGCCGTGGTGGCCCGGGAGAGGAATATGAGAATTGTCGACGCTACTAGAGCCACGAAGGAGAGGAGCACTAATAAGCTCTGGGCGAAGACGGCGGCCCCGTAGCCGCTGGCGTAGGCGGCGTTGAGGCTGAGGTAGATTGGGAGGTTGCTGGATGCGTACGCCACGCCCCCCACCAACATGGTCGCCAGGTGGAGAATTGAAGTGAGGAGTCCATAGAAGGAGAAGCGTTGTTTAGACTCCTCAGACCTTTTGTACAGCGTTGCCCTACTCATGTGAGCTGGACGTACTGCCTAATTTTAATGTTACACTGTCTACAGTAGAGCACCCTATCCAGAGTCCTCCTGCTGTTCAGCTGGTCAATTCTAAGGTACTGGTTTGCCACCTCCATTTTTCTGCCGCATGAGGGGCACCTAGTTAGGTAATCTAGGTAGTCGCTGTCCATGGCTCCGCTAATGTATTTATTTAAGAATTATCACCAACGCGTGGACAGAGTCCCGCTTAGCGAAGTGGTGGCTAGGGTGGGCAGAGGCGAGAATTTGGAGGTGGTCGGCTATGAAGGCGACGCCGCTGTGGTGGACAAGGTCAAGGGCGTCGTCAAGGGCGACTTCTCCAGCGAGGACCTGGGGGAGTTGAAAAAGAGGAAGCCCAGGGGGAAGCCCACAAAGCAACAGCTAGAGCTGGCGGCTGTGGTGGCCCAGCGCCTCGTCGAGGCTAGGAAGCCGTTTAAAGTAATATTTGGACCTAAGGAGGTCACCATTAGGTCTGGGGGCGGCTTCATCCGCGTGTCTGAAGACAGCGTGAAGCTAGCTGGCTACAAGAGCTTCGACGACGACCCGATCCCCCTAGTGCTCGACGTTTTGAAGAAGTACGGCGAGGTTAAGTTGCTGAAGCCTCTGAAGTAGGCCTCTTCAGTATCACCACGTTGAACCTGCCCCGCTTTTGAATCTCCACATAGCCCCCCTCGCTCAGCCTCCGCAGTGCTTTATGTAACGTGCTCTTGGGGAGGCCGAGTTCTTTCATAATTTCGCTCTGGTACATAACCCCCTGCCTCTCGGCGAGTAGTTTCAAGATAGATCTATCTAGCTCGGGCAAGTCGTCTCTAAGCTCGTCCACCTGGGTCGCGGCGTTGCCGTTCTGAGCTTCGTTTAGCAGCTTCCTCAGCCTCGCCCTCCCGGCGTAGGTGGCCACCGCCAGCGCCGAAATTTGAACAACTAGAAGCACAAGCTCTAGCATGTAGCTTGCGATAGCCGTTCCTCTATCTCCACAGCTTCTGCAAGTGTCGAGACGTGCCGACGCCCCTCGACAAGATACCTGCTTTCCACCACCTCAAAGCCTATTTGTTTTAGAAAGTCTGCGAGACATTTCTGAGTCGTCACGACGGTCATTTTTCTAGTGCTCTTCTCGTACTCAATTGTTGTGAAGCCCGACACGCCCGCCCGGCGGCTTTTCCTAATCCTTACAACGTCTCTAGATCCCTCCACAAGCCACCCGAGGTGTAGTAGCGATTCTTTAATATCTAGCAGTAGGCTGGAGACGTCCGCCCTACACAAGGCCTGCAACGCGTTTACAACCTCAGGCGGGGCAGGCGACGCGCGGAGCGCCTCCGCGCCTATCTCCACCCTCTCCGCAAGAGGCTTAACTGTAAGATACGCCATGGTCAGCTCAAGCTCCGGCCCGGTGAAGAGGACCGAGTCGTCGCTGGTGGATACCTCGCACACCTCCTCTCCGTAAGGTAAAAATTTTAAAGGTTTACCCACTACGTGCGTAAAGACGTGGAGCTGGGGCCATACTTGAGGTTTAAGAAGAAGTACCTAGAGAGCGTCTTGTCTGGGAAGAAGCACGTCACTGTGAGATACGGCGTGGTGCGCCCCCGCTTCAGCTTCATCTTCATAGTCTGTTGCGGCGAGATATATGGAGAGGCGGTAATAACACGTGTGTACTACACAAAGCTGGGGAGACTGGGGGAGGACGTGGTGGCGGCCGAGGGGCTCCACTCCAGAGACGACTTGGTGAACGAGCTGAGAGAGATATACGGCGAGGTGCGCGACGACGACGCCGTCTCGGTGATTTTCTTCACCCTTGTGAGGCGTTATGAAAAGCCGGTGCCGCTAAGCCATCTGCGTGGAGGGAGGGCTTAAAACTCCCCTATATCTCACATACATGAGAAACTTGGAGAAGCTGGTGAAGGCGTTTAGTGAAAAATACGACTACCTGGTGCTGACCAGAGGGCCCAACCTGGCGTACGCCGTGGGCATGCCGGACGCCGCCGGCCTCGTGGTGGAGCTGGGCACTGGGTACTCCACTCTCTACGTCTCTAGGCTAGACTACACGCGGGCTAGAAACACGGCGCGCGTGGATAAAGTCGTCGCGATAGCCTCGGCAGAGGTGCCTCCAAGGAGGCCTGGGGAGGAGCTCGTGGTCGCGCCGAGTTTTGTAGATGTTGTGAAAAAGCTAAGCGGGAGGATCGCCTCGGACAGTAAAGAATTGGGTGTAGACGTCTCGGGGGAAATCGCCGAGCTGAGGGCGGTGAAAGACGAGTGGGAGCTGGGCGTTATGAAAGAGGCCTTGGCGATAACGGAAAGTGTGTATATGAAGCTGAGCCAGAGCAGACTGGTTGGTCTTAGGGAGAGGGACGTGGCAGCGCTTGTATACAAGTGGTTTCTAGAGGAGGGGGCGGACGGCGTAGCCTTCGAGCCAATAGTGGCCTCCGGGCCCAACGGGGCGTATCCCCACTACAGATTCGGTGAGAGGAAGATATCACACGGCGACTACGTTGTGGTGGATATAGGCGCCAAGAAAGGCGTCTACTGCTCCGACATGACGAGGACCTTTACGCTGGGCGGAGGCCCCGTGTTGAGAGACGCAATGTACGCCGTCTACGAGGCCGTCAAGGCTGCGGAGAAGGTAGCGAGAGAGGGGGCGCCGGCGGCCGAGGTGGACAAGGCGGCGAGGGGGGTTATCGAGGAGTACGGATTCGCGCCTTACTTTATCCACTCCACGGGCCACGGCGTCGGCGTCGAGGTCCACGAGCCGCCTAGGCTATACCTCACGTCAAAAGACATCTTGAAGAAGGGCTATGTAGTTACGATAGAGCCTGGGATCTACATAGAGGGGGTTGGGGGCGTGCGTATTGAGGACATGGTTTACATAGACGGCGGCGCCGTGGTTTTGAACAAACTGCCGCATATTTTCTAACGCCTCCTTCCATATATCCCGTAGCCCACCTTCACCTTCTCTACTACAAAACCCACTCTCCTAAGCCTCTCAGCTACGCCCCTGTATGGGTTTAAGCCTCTGTACTTGGCGCCGCTCTGGCTCACGTAGTGAAAAATCCCGCCTCCCCTCCTGAGTATTCTGTAGAACTCTCTGTAAAGCGCCTCGGAGTACAGCCTCTGGGTCGCGTGGCTCAGCCTGGGCGGGTCGTGGATTATGTAGTCAAAGGAGGAGTCTCTCAGCGAATTTACGAAGGAGTAGCAGTCGCCGACGACTGTATCCACGGCGGGCGTCCACAGCCCTCTGCTGTAGGGGTTAAACGAGGCGAGAAGAAGCACGTGAGGATCCACCTCCACGGTCACCACATGCCTAGCCCCCCTCCTCAACGCCTCTATGGCTGTGTAGCCAAGGCCGGTGCAGCACTCAAAAACCCTCCCCCAGATCCGCTCTATCTTTCTAGCCGTGACGACTAGGGGGTTTTCCAACACGCTGTGCATAGTGACGCCGTCTATCATCAACGTAGGCGCCCATCCCCTCTTAAACACACACAACTTGTAGAAACGCTCCGCGGCTATAGACAGCTCACGCCACTCGCCGCCAATCAACGCATACACCTCGCAACTCTCCTCGTCGACACCGGGTAGCTCTTCGAGATCAAACTCGTACTCTATGCCGCTGTAGACAAACCTGGCAACGCCCCCCCGATACGCAACACGAGTCTTGGTGATCTCCAGGTCAAACGATACCTCCCCACTTCTATTTCTCAGCTCCTCTATCTGCCACCTAGAAACCACAGGCACGGCGAAGTGCGCCACGGCTACATGTTGCCATAATATTTTTCAGCTTACTCCCCCTCCCCCGGGGGGTTTCTAAGTCATGGGAATAAATTAGGATACAAATCTAAACTACATGTACGTCCAGTACGTTATGTACAGTCCCGTGGGGGAGTATCTGAGGCTCGTTATTTTGCAGAGGCTGGCGAGGGGGCCGGCCAGCGTCGAGGAGATAAACGACGTGGCAAGGAAGGCCGTTGAGAAGACGGGGTTTAGGTACGACTGGCGGGTCTGGCCGGAGCTGTTGAAGCGGGAAGTCGCCGTGAGGGACGGCGTCGTGGAGCTCACGCCCTTCGGCAGGTGGATATACGAACAGACCAGGGAGGAGGTGGCGGAGTACGTAAAGAAGACGCTGGGGCCCGTTCTGTAACCCTTTTTTCCACGGCAACGCCCTGGCGCTCACAGCGCCTCTACATTCTTCCTGACTTGACGTCAGACGTTTTTCCTGATTCAGGAAAATTGTCAGACTTCCTGAATCA